>JAQBNY010000313.1 GCA_028288315.1 Mucilaginibacter sp. | reverse complement strand
TAGCTACTTATCAAAATACCATATTGAAGCAGGTATTGCTTATTGGCACACTATCAAGGCAGACACCATTGAAAAATGGGAAAGTATCCTGCAACTGTATAACAATTTACTCTCAGTTGAATATTCGTCAGTTGCTGCCCTCAACCGTACCTACGCGCTGGCAAAGGTTAAAGGCAATGAAGCGGCAATTATCGAGGCTGAAAAACTCAACCTCACTAACAACCACTTTTACCATACCTTGCTTGGCGAACTTTACAAAGATACAGATGCTGTAAAGGCTAAAGAGCACTTTATGCAAGCATTAAAATTGGCTAAAACCGATACCGATAAACGCACAATCTTCTCTAAGATAGATACATTGTAAGTTTTCGACTTTAAATCACCATCTCGGGTATGTCTCCTTCAATAATAAGCTTACCTGCTGTGGCTTTTATAATTTCTTCAACACTAATACCGGGGGCGCGTTCCAATAATTTAAAACCACCGCCGGGCAAAACATCAAGTACGGCCAGTTCGGTCACTATTTTTTTAACACAGTTAATGCCGGTTAGCGGTAATGTACATTTAGGTAATAGTTTAGATTCGCCGGCTTTGTTAATATGCTGCATAGCCACAATAATGTTATCTGCCGATGCCACCAGGTCCATAGCTCCACCCATACCTTTAACCATTTTACCGGGGATCTTCCAGTTAGCAATGTCGCCGTTTTCGGATACTTCCATAGCGCCTAGTATGGTTAAGTTTACCTTTTTTGCCCGAATCATACCAAAACTCATGGCCGAATCAAAAACAGCAGAGCCAGGTAGCTTGGTAATAGTTTGCTTACCTGCATTAATTGTATCGGCATCCTCCTCGCCTTCAAAAGGAAAAGGCCCCATGCCAAGCAAACCATTCTCTGATTGTAGTATTACATCTACATCATCCGGAATATAATTGGCTACCAATGTTGGTATACCAATCCCTAAGTTTACGTAGTAACCGTCTTTTATTTCTTTGGCTATTCTTTTAGCTATTCCAGTTTTATCTAACATATCTCTTTCTACCAATATTGTGATTGCAAGAAGCGTAGCGACGTGGCAATGACAGGTTTTTAAATATCTCTTTTTCTTACCGTTCTTTGTTCTATCCTCTTCTCATAATTCTCACCCTTAAAAATTCGATGAACATAAATACCGGGTGTATGAATATTATCCGGATCAAGCTCCCCAGGTTCAACCAGTTCTTCTACTTCGGCAATAGTTATCTTGCCGGCCATTGCCATAACAGGATTAAAATTACGGGCGGTTGAGCGGTATACTAAATTACCCAACCTATCTCCTTTCCATGCCTTAACAATTGCAAAGTCGGCATCAAAGGCTAATTCCATCAAATAATCCTTACCATTAAAATTACGTATTTCTTTGCCTTCAGCTACTTCGGTACCTATACCTGCGCGAGTAAATATAGCCGGCATGCCATAGCCTGCCGCCATACAACGTGTTGCCAATGTACCTTGTGGTATCAATTCAACGTCAAGTTCGCCGGTTAATAACTGGCGTTCAAACTCGGCGTTCTCCCCTACATATGATGATATCATTTTTTTAACCTGATGCTTATGTAGTAACAGGCCAATACCAAACTCATCAACTCCGGCATTGTTTGATATACAGGTGAGATTTTTTACCCCTTTTTTAACTAAAGCCAAAATGCTTTTTTCGGGTATGCCACACATGCCAAACCCGCCCAGCATAAGGGTCATGCCGTCTTCTATATCGCGGGTAGCCTCATCAGCATCGCTAACAACTTTATTCATGTTCTATAATTGGTTGAGATAAAAATAATGATTTTTAGTTTATGGTTATGTGATTTACAATGCTGAATGTAATGAAGTATCTATTTATTTGCTTAGCATGTAGCAGATCAGATCCTTTGCTGTCGCTCAGGATGATAAAGTATTGACTAAAAAATACAAACAAATAGCATGGTTGAAACCTTTATTATATATCAAGATATAAAACTATGGAACTAAATAATGAAGATAACAAACCACATGCTTACCGGGTAGAAGACGATAGCAATCTGGAAGAAAAAGACCTGAGGCGCAGTTTTTTGTTTGGCAAAGGCGACGAGGAAAAAACCGGAAATGAACCCAATATGGAAGGCAGCGGCACAGGTGGCCAAAGGTTTGGCAAAAGCAGCGATACGCCAGCCGGCGACGATAAAAACAACCCATCGCAAAATGCTGGGTATACCAATGAATATTTTAGGCGAACCGAACCTTCTGATGAGCAGCCGGAAAACAACAACTTTAAAGACCCTAATCAATTAGGACAACCGAACTATACACAGGCTGCTGATGCGAGCAAAACAGGGCAATCTGACGAGGAAAACACAGGTCCGGTTAAAGACGCTGATGGATATGCCAGAGGAACAACTGGTAGTAATACCAATATCCCCGGCCCAAATGAATTACCTGAACAACAACAGGTTGGGGAGTGATTTTTAATTTGTCATACTGAACGTAGTGAAGCATCTGTTCGCTGATTCACGTCGATAGATCCCTCGCTTCGCTCAGGATGACAAAGTTTCTTTAACTTGTAAATGCCTCTTAGTAAAAAAGATTTGGCTGGTTATTTCAGGTAAACATAAGTAATTCCATCACCGCCTCTATCTGGGTGTTCATCTTCCATGCGGTCTACCTGGTCATATTTCTTTAAATACTGGCGTATCATCTTTCTAAGAATACCATCACCTTTACCATGTAAAATTTTTAAGTTACCAAAGCCCATCATTAAAGCGCGGTCAAACAATTTTTCAATTGCAAACAAAGCGTCCTCAGTGCGCATTCCCCGCACATCAATCTCCGGACTAAAGCTTGCTATATCACTGGTGTGG
>JAQBNY010000296.1 GCA_028288315.1 Mucilaginibacter sp. | reverse complement strand
GTTATCAATATAACCCAGGTACTGTTCCATTTCATCATTTGAAACGGGCTCATTTGGGAAGTAGGCAGCAGTATGGTTAATATAAACGTTAGACATGTGTTAGTATTAGTTAGTAACTTGTAAATAGTTCAATTTTTTTCTTTTTATCCTGTTTGATGAAAATGGTTTCAGAAACAAAGCATCCAAAGTAATAAGGATGGGCGCACCTAAAAATAATGCAATAAAAAGATAATATTTAAATGCGCTAAGCCACGGAGTTTGATTTTTGCGTTTAGATATAAATTTTGCCCATGCTGCAAAAATTGGTTTTGCCCTTGCTTCTGTAAACATGAGCGTATAATTAATTTCAACAGCTTTTTGTTTTATTAATTCGTTTTGCATTTCGCTCCAGTTGCCTAAAGCCAAGTATTTATTTACTGTTTCGCCATAGGTTTTTGTGTTTTTAATATCCTGTTCGGCAACTCCTGGTTTAGGGAAGATATTTAAATAACGTTCTTTTTTACCCGATAGCATCCAGTAAAAGATAGTAATAAAACTTACAGCGTTAGGGTGTTTATCAACCAGGGCTATGTTACCAACCAGGGTTGCACCTGCATCATTCAACATTTTTTTTACGCGTACATATGCGTTTATCCACATATTACGGGCAGCGCTTATGGTAATGACAGGGGTGTTCTTCAATAGTGCCTTAAACTCTTCTGTTTGCAGTAAAGAATTAGTTGGAATGCTTGGAGATAAAAACCAAGGCTGATAACCCAAGATTATCAGATCGTATTTGGTTTCTTTTAAATTTAATGGCTCAAGTGGTGCAGGCACCCCCAAAACGCATGACGGCATAACCGAAAAAAAGCGCTTGCCTGTCCACGGGAAATCATAGTTAGCTGCAGGTTTTACTGAAGCTTTTTCCACAGATGCACCTGCTTCAATAAGTGGTGCAGTAAACGCATCAATAATCTCTCCCATCTGGCCCGACTGCGTGTAGTAAATAGCTAAGATCTTTTTATTCATTCATTACAAAGTTAAAAACTATCTCTTGAGCGAGACTAAAAATCTTCAGCATGCAGCACTTTTGATTTTTTACAGTAGTTAATAATAGCATGTTGTACCGACTGTGGCAGGGTTTTAAAATTCTTTTGAATAACTAATTTATCCTTTTCTATATCGTTACGGTATTTAACAATTTTAGGGGCATTTTCTTCTATAGCAAGTCGTAAAAAACGAAATTCGGTATTGTCAGCATCAGCCAATATTGCGGTTTCCAGTTTAATGCGACCTTCTTTAAAAAAGCCAAGTTTCTTTTTTGGGCCACGCACTTTACCGGCCTTGCGCATTAATAAAGCACCTTCATAACCTTCTTTATTAGTTAGTGATGAAGCCTTAACAATTTCAATCTGGTTATCTAAGGCCGCTACATCGCCAGTATCCATCACCTCATAAAAGGCAGCCTTCTCAAATTTTTGTTGCGCATAGCCCGGTTTTGCAAAGCTTATACTTACTAGCAAAACAATAGTAAGTATTGCTTTCAACTTAAAAACATTTTCCATAGTTTATCAAACATAAATTAATTATTAATACTATAGCAATTAAAAAACATAATATGACTGCAAACTATATTGCTGTGAAAATTTAGGGTTATACAACTAATTTGGCTAATAGTTGTATAATATATGTAACTAATACATTATATTTCATATACTTTCACTTACTTTGGGGTTGCAATTTTTAGTTAAGCCATTTTGTTCGTTAATTTTTAACACTAAAGGACAGGTAAACGCTAAGAAGGTTTAAAAGCGTGTTAATGGATAAAAATTTACAATTTAAAGGCTTATGGGCAATTGTTTTAGGAGGATCCAGTGGATTTGGGTTAGCTGCTGTAGAAAAGCTGGCCAAACACGGCATGAACATAGCCTTGCTTTATCGTGAACCATCCGTTGCAGAAAAGCCTTTGCTTAAAAAGCTTTTAGATATTGCCGAAACATGCCTGGTTGATATATTACCCTACAATATAAATGCACTTGAGGTTGAGGGCAGGGAGTTGTTTATACAAAAATTTAAACCCTTTGTTGATAAACATTCCGTAAAACTACTGCTTCATAGTATAGCGCGGGGTAACTTAAAACCCCTTGCAGAAAAAGGTATTGAGAGCGATACATCCAATACGTTATCTATTGAAGATATTCAAATGACTACTTATGCCATGTCAAATAGTTTACTTGACTGGACAAGGTTGCTGTTAAAAGAAGAGCTTTTTCATGCAGACGGGAGAATAATTGGTTTAACAAGCGAAGGTGCACACAAATATTGGGAAAGCTATGCAGCGGTATCTATAGCAAAGGCATCATTAGAAAGCTTATCAAAATATATGGCAGTTGAATTTAGTCCGTTTGGATTAAAAACAAATGTTATACAAGCCGGTGTTACTGAAACACCATCATTAAAAAAGATACCCGGAAGCGAAAAATTAATTGAGGCAGGTGTTAAAAGAAACCCTTTGGGCAGGATTACAGAGCCCAAGGATGTAGCCAATGTTATTTACCTTTTATGTACAGATGAAGCCTTTTGGATAAACGGATCATTAATACATGTAGATGGTGGAGAACATTGCAATTAAATTATTGTATAGTACAAATGATTAATCACATATTAAACCATTTACCATATAAATCGTCTTTCCGTTTTGTAGACAATATTACCTATTTAAATGAGAATGAGGTAAAAGGAGAGTATACATTAAAGCAGGACTCATTTTTTTATGAGGATCATTTTGAAGGTAACCCGGTTACTCCGGGCGTTATTATTACCGAAATTATGGCCCAGATAGGTCTGGTGGTATTAGGTATATTTTTGATACTTAAAGAAACCGATCATAATTTCACTAATGACGATTCTCTTTTTCCGCTGCTAACATCAACTGATGTTTCTTTTTATAAAATGGTATTACCCGGTCAAAAAGTTACGGTAATATCTAAAAAGCAATATTTTCGTTTTGGTAAGCTTAAATGTTATGTAGAGATGTTGGATAGTGAGGGCGAACTGGTTGCTAAGGGCACTTTTTCAGGGATAATTAAAAAAATCGCTATTTAAATGAGTAAGCGTGTTGTAGTTACCGGATTAGGTGTGGTATCGCCAAATGGTATAGGAGTTCCAGCTTTTTTGCATGCAATACAAAATGGTGTATCGGGCATAAAATTTATTCCACATTATCAAGAATTGAATTTTAGTTGCCAGGTTGCCGGTATGCCTGCGTTTGATTGGGAAAGTTTAAGAAATTATATTTCAGAGGTTACGTTTCATGGGTTAAAAGGTACAAATATTGGTTACGGTTTAGCCGCGGCACTTGATGCCTGGGCAGATTCAGGGATGGAATACGATACCGATGAACCCCGTTGGGAAACCGGTTGTGTTTTTGGAAACAGCATAGCTGATACCGAAGCCATGAAGAATGTTATTGCTAAGGTTGATAACAAGGAGGCCAGAAAGTTAGGCTCGCGCATTGTTGAGCAGGCCATGAATAGTGGTGTTACCTCCTATATATCGGGCAGGTTGGGGCTTGGCAATAAAGTAATTACTAACTCTGCCGCATGTGCAACAGGT
>JAQBNY010000288.1 GCA_028288315.1 Mucilaginibacter sp. | reverse complement strand
TGCGTATAATTGTTACCAGCTATTTGGCCCTTCACCAAAACTCTAATTCTCAGCGGCCCGTTTTCCATGATCTCTACATTAGCAGCGCTATCCCCGCTTGACTTGAAGCCACCATCGTTGTAAAAATTGCCGCGTAATTCGTTAAAGCTGCGGGCGTTTGACTGATCAACAAATTCCTTATTATTTAATTTTTTTGCAATGATACTTTTTATTACCCCACCATGTGCCGGATCTATAATAAGTTTATACAAATCTGTTTCTACCTGGTATTTGCCGTTAGCCATTTTATTTACACTTGCGCCTTTTGCCTGCATTGGTGCTTTATCCGTTAGCTGATAAACCCTATAACCTATTGATGGTATCCGGGCCTTAAAAATTATACTATTTTCGGCTGTAACCTGTAAGGGAACTGTCTGCCCGCTTCCATCAATCAAACCGATATTAGCCAAATTCCGGGTGGGCGGCAAATGCAAGGCTATTACCTCATCGCGGTTAACGCCAGTGGTATTGTAAACGGTAATATAATTGCCGCTAACACCATACTGGTTTAAGGCGGCCCCTGCACGGTTAGTAACACTATCACATATCCGGTTGGTATGGCCCGTCCAGCCGGTTACTTCGTCGGCCCAGGTATTACCGGGCTTGCCGTTGTAAGGTACTATCCAGCAATCATGATGCTGTGATAACAACAGTGTGCGCCACGCCGAATCTAACGCTGCCTGTGGCCAGCTGGCAGCGACATAAATTTTTGCCAAAGCCGCTAGCTTCTCGGCAGCTACCAGCTTGTTTTCAGACACCCTTACTTTTTGAGCAATTTGTTGGGTAACCTGCGATCCCCATACCAGGCTTACCAGGATATCTTCCTGCGATACTTTCCAGTTTTGCCTTGCATCCTTTGCTGCTGCGTTAGAAAAGTAATTGCGCCATGTAGTGTAAATACTTTTAATATTGCCATGCACGCCGTTACCGATGAAGGGACCGCCTTTCCAGCCAGCGTCCTGCAGCGTCATCCCTACCGGGTGTGCAATACCGTCAGTCAGCGCCGCGTTAACATATTCTGCCGAATTATTCCAGGCGATGGTTTGCCAGGTTGATTTGGTGGCCAGTTTTTCTACACTATAGCGTGGTGAAGCAATTATGCCGGTACCATCCGGACCGATCCAGTTAACCAGTTCGCCGCCATGCGGGCGGGTATAACCACCAAAACACGTATTAGGGTTTTTTAACGACGCATATTTAAACCCGAAAGATGTTAATATTTGCGGCAACGAGCTCGTGAAACAAGGTTCTTCTGACGAGTAGGTGGTAAATACAGCTTCCGGGAAATGGGCTTTTATCATTTTTATCCCATAGCTTAACTGCCTGATGATGCTCTCGCCAGATATATTATACATATAGCTTTGCGCGTAAGCAGGATTTACATATTCAATTCTTCCTTTTAACGACTGATCTGCAAAAAGTGCCTTAAAATCTGCATAGCCTAATGGGTCAACGGCCTGTGCCCTGGCCCAGGTTTCCGGTTCCAACTCGATATTGATCTTCCAGTCGGGATTCTTTTTAAGCATATCTGCCATAAAGCGGGTGTTCCAATCCGGATAATGTCCCCATATCCCGCCATGATAACCGTCTATATAATATACCGTTTGGGCAGAAACTTTTATACAGTTAAAGCAGATGATTAAGGCGAAAAACAGGTAATATATTTTTTTTACCATCAGTATTATTTAATTAAAGTGATTTCGAAACGGTGAACAATGGGTTTATTAATTTGGTACATTTGGTTGGTAAGCAGGTTTATTTCCTGTTGCCAGGCATCGCGAACGCTTTTAAACCTTGCTTTGCGATAAGTTGGAATGGTTGCTGCTACAAAAAAATCTTTCTTAGCATATTTTTGCAGCGAATCTACAGTGGCATCACCATCATTAAACAGCAGTCCCTTCGGCTTAAGTATGGAGTAATGGATCCAATAATATTCGCGCAAGCGGCGTTCAATTTCCCAGCGCTCTTCATTAATGTGCATTATGGCTAATGCCTGCTGGTATTGCGGTGTAGTTTTAATTAAAGCCAGGTTAATGCCTTGGCTAAGGTCGGCACCTGTATAAGTGCCAATAGTTTTATCATCAATTTTAAGCGTATATTGGTTCTGTTTTAGTCCCTTAACCTGTAATGTTTCCTGGTTAAATTCATCTGTGAATGGTATTAGTTTTAACGCTGCTGATTGCGCGCGCTGCGGCCTGCCAAAACCACTTGGAATGGTATCAGTTGGATAAGGTAATGAATTGGCTAAATAGTTGAATTTGATAACTACAGGTGATATATCCGGCTGGGTGATGGCGCAATTTTCGGCATGTTCTACCTTATTTGCAGGGGCGTTGATTACCACACCGGCTACTTTTTTACCTGCTAAGCCCTGGGCCTTTAAAAACGCATATGCCATAACCATTTGCCCATCGTTTGTGGGATGGATCCGGTCGGCGTTATTGAAAGTAAATAGTGAATCGTACTGCTGCTCGTGCAGGCTAACCTGTGTAAGGCTGCCATTAAAATCTACATAATCCCAATTATTTCTGGCTGCGGCCTTTTGTTGTTCGGCTGCTATTATTAGAATAGCAGCGTTCTTTTTTAATAAGGGGTTGATCTTTATTTTAGATGTCTCGTCATATGGCGGCGACGAGATCATGATCTTTTTGACTTCAGGATGCGCCTCTAGTTTTGCTTCGACAAGAGCAAAGCTTTTTAATGATGCAGCTACTTTAGCATTATAAACCGAATCAGCTTTATCTCCTTTCAGGTTCTGGTAACCGGTATCATTCATACCAAAGGTAAGCGTTAGCACCGTAGGCTTATGGGCCAATACGTCGCTATCTAACCTTTCAAATATTTGTTGTGCTACATCGCCACCTATTCCAGCATTAAATACGGTAATGCGCCTACCGGGGTAGTGTGTTAAATAATACAGCCAAATGTAAGAATGGTAATGGCCGCCATCAGTAATACTGTTACCTACAAATACCACCCGGTCGCCCTGTTGAAAAGGTTGAACTTTTTGCGCCATTACAATTCCGGTTAGACAAAAAAATAAATACAAGGCAGATAAACTTAGTTTCATAACGCAAACTTATGAAAAGCTAAATTGATTTAGCTAAAAGTTTTAAATTTTTAAAGAAGCAAAAAAGCCGTTCTCCTTATGGAGAAACGGCTTTTATTGAAGTGCGCCCACCTGGGCTCGAACTTGCATTTACAAATAACTTACTTTCAACAACTTATAAGTAAAATCAATCTTCAGCCCTTAGTTAGATGCTTCAGTTGTGGTAAATCAGGAAATCACCAGGAGGCATGATGGTTATCCCAAAAGTATATGAATAAAAGTTTTGCCACCATTATGCAGCTTTTTATCATCAATTGACTTTAACCGCTTTCCCCGTTTTGGCTGTCTTCCATTGCAAAGCATAATAGGTAGTGCGGGTGCTACCTGTATTTTTCATGGCATGCAAACTGTTTGCAGCTTCATAAACTACAGATCCCGGGCCAATCTTCTTCCACTGGCCGGCAACCATGGCACTCACATCACCCTCTTTGACAATAATCAGTTCTTCATTAGGATGCCGGTGAGGGGCATGCGACGAATCTCCGGGATTCAGGGTGGTTATATGAAGCTCAAGCTGATCCAGGGTTTCTGTGGGCGAATCGAATACCATCCGCCTTTCGCCCTTTGGGGTTGTTATTACTTTAATATCTTTCCAGTTGTAGGCGGCAGCCTGCAACACCGGCTCGGCGTTATTTTTGCGGGCCATGATGGCCACCGGGATACACATCAACAAGGCGGTGACGGTTATAAGGCTTAAATCTCTTCTTGTCATGATAAATTATTTAACTGATTTGTAATTTACTTACTGTTTTATAATTTCAATTAGATTTTAGGCTCCCAACCAGGTTCATAGGTGCGGCTCCATAATTTTTGTGCTTCAGTATCATTTAGAATATGACCATTTTTAGGATCAAGATGAAGATCGCGGCCAACACGCCAGGAAATGTTACCCAGCTGCATAGCCACTACGCTCCTGTAACCTAATTCCACATCACAGTTGGGGCGGCGATTATTACGGATAGCATCGAGGAAATTAGCTACATGCAAGCTATCCATGCCTAAGCTTGGGCTGGCTGTATTCCTACCCTGCACCGCATCTTGTTGAGTGGCTGATTTTACCTGTTTTACCAGCTTGCCGCTCAAGTCATATATGGTATAGTCCTCGCCATCTGTATCCAGGCTGCCATTTTCACCATAAAATATTACACCGCGGTCTGCCCCCTCTATCTTCCTGCCGTTTGAGCTTCTGTTCTCCCACATCAATGATACCCTACCCGGATAATCCATTGTAACAATTTGGGTATCTGGCGTTTGCCAGTCGTCCTTAAACTGATATCTGCCACCTACCGAGCTTACACGTGTTGGAAAGTCAACGCCTAACCCCCAGCGGGCTACATCAACTTCATGTGTTCCATTGTTTAGGGCTTCACCGGTTCCCCAGTTCCAATACCAATGCCAGTTATAATGGATCAGTCCATCCTGGTAGGGCGTGCGTGGTGCAGGTCCCTGCCACAGATCATAATCCAGCCAATCAGGTACGGTACCTGGTTTAAGATAATTAGCTTTACGGTTATTGGTATACCATGTCTTAGCCAGGTAAACCCGGCCAATAACACCACCATGCAATTCTTCTATACACTGTATCATTGCTGGCGATGAGCGGCGCTGTGCCCCCATTTGTACTATCCGATTATACTTACGTGCCGCGGCTACTGCCAGCTCCCCTTCATGAGGGTTATGGCTTACCGGTTTTTCTACATACACGTGTTTACCGGCCTGGCAACCCATTATTGTTAAGGGTGCATGCCAGTGATCAGGAGTAGCTATATAAATGGCATCCAGGTCTTTATCCTGTAATACCTTCCGGCAATCTTTCTCGCCTTTGGGGGCGGTTGCTTGACCTGCTGCTGTTACTTTTTGTTGAATTTTAGGTATCGTTCTTGAATCTACATCACAAACGATGCTTATTTCCAGGTTTTTTTGACGGGCAAAGGTGCCAGCCATGCTACTGCCACGCCCGTTAAGGCCAATAATGGCTACATGTATTCTGTCATTAGCCCCAATAATTCTTTTGTAACTTTTGGCTGTAAAGCCAAATGTATTGCTCCCAACTGCAACGCTGGCAGTAGTTACAGCCATCTTTTTGATGAATTCGCGTCTTTTTTCCATTGTTTATAATTTAAAACATAAAATTAAAAAGGGTGACGGCGGCAGATAGCCGGACATCACTGTTAACGGTTACGATTTTGTCGGATATTTAAACCGGATTACTTTACTCATTATAGCTTCAAAAAGGTTAATACCTGGTATAGCTAAATTACAGAACTCTGATCTTTATATTTCTAAAATGAATCACTTCTTGATGCTCCTGCAAAAGAATAGGCGATTGTGCTGCTTCGGCAAAACCCTTTTCATTTTTAAATTTACTTTCAGCTATCCGTTGCTTAAACGCGTCACTTCCACGCTCATATTCCAAAACTTTCTTACCATTAAGCCAGTGTTCTACATGTTTTCCTTTTGAGATAATGCGGATAGTGTTCCATTCACCAAATTGTTTACTTTTCTTGGCAGCAGTATCAGGGGGCATAATATCATAAAGCGCCGCGAGTGCACGGTTACCATTTTTACCCAATTTTGCATCGGGATGATTGGCATCATCGATAATCTGATATTCACATCCTAAAGAGGTGTTTTTAATTAAACAATATTTAACCCCGCTATTGGTTCCTTTTTCCAGATTAAAGTCGAGAGAAAATTCAAAATCTGAAAATTCTTTTGTGGTTACAATATCACCGCCGCGCCCGTCCTGCGGGTTAACGCTAATAACCCCATCTTCTATTTTCCAGCCTTTCCCTGTAAATGGAGTGCCGTTTGCTTTTTGCCAACCATCAAACGTTTTCCCATCAAACAATAAGACCCATCCATTTTTAATTTCTTTTTTAGTAAGCGATGGCAGTTGCGCTTTTACTGAAATAATACAGCAAAAGAACCCTGC
>JAQBNY010000285.1 GCA_028288315.1 Mucilaginibacter sp. | reverse complement strand
AAACCAACAACAGCACCAATACAGGTACCCATTGCCGATGGCTTGCGGCCGCGCAGCATATCAAAAAATATCCAGGTTACGCCTGCTGCTGCAGATGCCGTTGTACTGGTAGCCAGTGCTGTTACAGCCAAATGATTAGCTCCAAAGGCCGAGCCCGCGTTAAAACCAAACCAGCCGAACCATAACAAACCTGTACCTATCATTACATATGTAATACGCGCCGGAGAATGGTTGGCGTCATTACGTCTTTTTAAATATAGTGCTGATGCCAGTGCAGCCCAACCCGCCGACATGTGTACAACTGTTCCGCCTGCAAAGTCTAATACCCCCAGCTTAAACAAAACACCGTCCGGATGCCAGGTGGCGTGTGCCAGCGGCGAGAAAATAAATATGGAGAACAGCACCAAAAAGATGATGTATGAATTGAAACGAATACGCTCGGCAAATGCGCCGGTTATAAGCGCCGGGGTAATAATAGCAAACTTTAACTGGTACATTGCAAACAACAGCAATGGTATGGTTGGTGCAAGTTTCCAACTGGCGTTACCCAGCATGCCCTTCATCATAAAATAGGTTGATGGATTGCCTATCAGGCCTCCTAAACTATCGCCGAAGGCCAAACTAAAACCAAATATGCCCCACATTACGGTTATAATAACCATACATACAATACTTTGCAGCATTGTGGAGATCACATTTTTTTTATTCACCATACCGCCGTAAAAGAAGGCAAGTCCGGGTGTCATAATAAGTACCAGTGCGGTCGACATCAACATCCAGGCAATATCACCTGTATTAAAGTTAGACTTTACTGTTTTATCATACTCAACCGATGGGAAAACAAAGGTTAATGCTAAAATTACAAGGATTAAAAAAAAGGGGAAGTAACGTTTCATATAAAATCAATAGCCGATTGGTTAAAAACGGCCTGAATTTATAAATATTTTAGCATATTCTTATGAAAATTGAAAAAATACTACTAATTACATGTATTTTATCAACAGATCAGGGAAAATTCCGAAAATGATTAGGGCAATTGCAATCATTGTTGATAGTATTACCAGGTTGTATGACCATTTATTTTCACTTACAATCAACTCTGTCCGTTTCAGGAACAGGTTAAGCGGAACCTTGATGTAATAGAACAGTGCCACTACAGTTGTTAAGGCACCGGTAATTAACAAAGCCAGCAGCCATACATCATGGTTTTGCTGATAAATGCTATACACTGCCGAAAACACAAACAGTTTACCCGTAAAACCTGCACTTACCGGCAGGCCGGTCAACGATATAAGTACCACTACAAAACATACCGATGCCAGTGGATATTTAAATCCAAGGCCTTTGTAATCCTTTACATCAGTTATGCCTTCTGCATTCTCAAAATAGTTGGCCAGTGCCAGGGCGGCAATATTTGCCAGTCCGTACATTAACAGATAGTAAGTAAGTGCCGATAATCCTTGCGGGGTGAAAGTTACCAATGCCATTAAAGCAAAACCTGTATGTCCTATGCCAGAATAGGCTAGCATCCTTTTTACATTGCTTTGCAAAACGGCGGCAAAATTACCAGCTATCATGGTAAGGATGCCAATAGCTGATAGCACCAGCCTAAAATCAAAACCCTTCCAATGATCATAAAACACAAACGGCGTTACAAAATTTACCAGTAAGGCAAAGGCAGCTATTTTAGGCAGAGTTGATAAATATGCAGTAACCGGTGTGGCAGCACCTTCATAAACATCGGGCACCCAAAAATGTGCCGGCACAAACGAAAGCTTAAAGCCTATACCTGCGAGTACCAGTACTATGGCGAATGAAACGCTCATTGTATTAACCTGTGCCAATCGCTCGGCCATGTGGCCGGAGAACAGATCAAGCGTACCGCCAAAACCATATAGTAAAGAAATGCCATACAGCATTACTGCCGATGACGCCGCGCCAAACAAAACATATTTTAAACCTGCTTCGGTACTAAAAGCATTTTCAGACCGGTAGGCAACCAACAGATACGATGCCAGCGATACAAACTCAATTGCCAGGTAAATAGATAGCAGATTAACCGCCATTATCATCAGGTGCAACCCCAATACCGAACCAACCACTATTGTATACAGGTCCGACAGTCCTTTTTTATGTGCCTTTAGGCGATGATCCCATTCAAAATAAAGCAGTAGTATAAAACTGAGCAGGTCAATTATCAGCTTAAAAACAATAGCTGTACGGTGCAATAAAAGCATGCTGCCAAACAGGAAATGCCCCCCGCTTAATATTTGTTCAAACTGTTGCAGATCTTTAAAAATAACCACTACCATACCCGCGCAGGCAATTGTTCTGCAAAGCCGGGCTGAGTTTTTCCCAAACAGCAGATCGGTTACTATTACCAGTACAAACAGCACTGTAATGTAAATTTCGGGCATAAAGAATGGGATGCTGCCTAAAGCATTACTCAACTGGTTTGATATGTCGGGGAACAGGTACTTCATAGTTTAGTAATGAAATACATTTTGAGTGAACTGAACCAATGCCAGTACCGAATCGTTTATTTTGCCCAGCACTAATGATGGCATAACGCCTAATGTTAAAGCAATTAACGCTAAGGGCAATAACGTAGCGGTTTCGCGCCAGTTGATGTCTGTAAGAGCTATTTTCCAGATATCGCCTCCCTTTAGGGATACGGTGCCGAAGAACATTCTTTGCAGCGTCCACAGGAAATAGGCAGCACTTAGCAAGATACCTACCGAACCACAAACGGCCATCCAGTAAGGCAATAAGCCGTTAACATTATGTGATTTAAACGCGCCTGCCAGTGAAAATGCTTCGGCTACAAATGCCGAGAAGCCCGGCAAACCAAGTGAGGCAAAAAATGCTACCATCACATAAACTGTATATTTAGGCATTAAAGTACCTAACCCGCGGAAGTTGTAAATGTCCCGGTCATGCACGCGGTTATAAATTACACCTACTAAAAAGAACAGCATAGTTGATAAGAAACCGTGACTAACCATTTGCAGTACGGCACCGCTAATGCCCTCGGCTGTTTGCGAGGCAATACCCAACAAAACAAAACCCATATGTGATACAGATGAATAAGCGATCATCCGTTTTAGATCTCGTTGGGCAAGGGCATTGAAGGCTCCGTATAAAATAGAGATAACACCAAGCAACCCTAACCAGTAAGCACCGGAATATGCAACATCCGGGAAAATGCCAGTACAGATCCGTATTATTCCATATCCACCAATTTTAAGCAGGATACCTGCAAGGATAATCGATACCGGAGTTGGTGCCTCTACGTGCGCATCAGGTAACCAGGTATGCAATGGCACTACCGGCACTTTAATGGCAAAAGCAATAAACAACACTACAAAACCTACTGTTCGGGCAGGCATGCCCAATATGGTTTGATGACTCAGAATGGAGAATACCGAACCATCAATATAATTTTTAGGGTTCATCATCTGTATCATGTTAAAGGTATGGTTACCTGTTATTGGGTCTTTTACAGACAGGTACAAACCAACCATTACCAGCAGCATAAATACCGAACCAAATAAGGTATACAAGAAGAACTTAATAGCTGCATACTCACGCCGTGCGCCGCCCCACATGCCTATAAGGAAATATAATGGCAACAGCATCAGTTCATAAAAAGTATAAAACAGGAAGAAATCTAAAGCGCAGAAAACGCCCACAACCGCCATATCCAGCAGTAGGAACAGCGCGAAAAATCCTTTGAGGTTACTCGTTATCTCCCATGATGCAATGGCGGCTATCACCAATACCAATGATGTCATTACCAGCAGCGTTACAGATATACCATCAATACCTACAAAATATTCTATCTGCATTTTCCCTGCTCCGCCCAAATCAAGGCTTATCCAGGGAAGTTTCTGCACAAACTGGAATTGCTCCTCATGATTAATACCCGCATAAGACGCGCCTGTTTTAAAGTTCAGATACATCCATATACTAAAACCCAACTGCAGTAACGTTGCCAGTAGGGTAATATATTTGAAGCTTGCCCTCATAGATGATGGCAACAGCAGGATTATCAATCCAAACAGTACAGGGGTAAATATGAGCAGGGTTAAAATATTCATCAGTTCCAGATCAGTATTTTTAAAATAAACACAACAATTACCGCCAGCAGCATGCTAAATAAATAGTATTGTACTTTACCGTTTTGAAAACGGCGCGCAAACCCGCCAATAGCTTGCACAATTGCAGCCGACAGGTGTAATATACCGTCCACAATATAGCGATCACACCAACTGGCAATACCGGCTATAAATACACCTATTTTTTCAAGCAAGTTCACAAAACCATCAATAACCTTACGGTCAAACCAAAAGGTCATATCACTTAATGCCAGCACAAACTTTACAACAACGCAGTTGTAAAACCTGTCAATATACCATTCATTAAATGATATGCGGTATAACAAACCTGTTTGAGATGAAACCCATATGCTTTGTTTAATATAAATAATGTAAGCATAATACATTACAACCAGGCTCAGCACATTTACCACAACGGGTACTATTATCTCGAATATACTTTCGGTATAACCTTTATAAGATGATAAGCCATAAAGGAGCCAACTTTGGGTATGCGATAATGGGTTTAACGAAAATAAGGGAAACAGACAGCAAAGTGATAAAAGCACCAGCGGTAATTTATAGCGCCAGCCGCCATCGCCAATATGAATTTTTATACCGGGATGCAGCGTGAGCAAATGCATATCCCCATAAAACACTTTTAATATAAGCCTTGCTACATAAAATGCGGTTAGCCAACTGGTAATACTTGCTAAAACAGGTAAAAGCATATATGCGCTACCCTTATGTTCTGCCCATTCAAAGGCCTGTACCAATATACCCTCTTTTGATAAATAACCTGATGTTAGTGGCAAGCCTATCAATGCCAGTCCGCCTATAAGGGTTGCAATAAAGGTTAACGGTAGTTTTTTACGCAGGCCGCCCATGTTGGCTATATCCTGCGGATCGATGTTTAAATGGTTATCTTCCTTAATGTGTTTAATTTGATGGATAACTATACCTGCCGATAAAAATAAAAGGCACTTAAAAAACGCATGCGTTACCAAATGGAACAATGAGGTAGCATAAGCGCCTATCCCCATGGCCATTACCATGTAACCCAACTGCGATATAGTTGAATAAGCCAGTATCCGTTTCAGATCGTTTTGGGTGAGGGCGATTGTTGCTGCCATAAAAGCTGTAAAACAACCAATAACAGCTAAGGTGGTTAATTCTGCCTCATTAAACAATGGATAAACCCTGCCTAATAAAAACACACCTGCCGCCACCATTGTTGCCGCATGTATTAATGCCGATACGGATGTTGGGCCCTCCATAGCATCGGGTAGCCAGGTATGCAGCGGAAACTGTGCCGATTTTGCCGCTACTCCTAAGAATATACCTATACAGGCAATGTATTGCCATACTACCGGTGTTAGCGTAGTACCGCTAATCCATAAACCGTTATTTATTGTAGAACTGGCAATTAAGCCGCCATCCTTAAATAGTTGTGCAATATCAAATGTGTGGTACTGATTAAATAGTATAATGATGGCTGTAAGTAAGCCAATATCGCCTATGCGGTTAATAATGAATGCTTTTTTATTAGCCTGTACCGCAGTTGCCCTATCAAACCAAAAACCTATAAGCAGGTACGATGAAAAACCCACCAGTTCCCAAAAGGCATAAAGCAATATCAGATTATCCATTACAACCAACGCCAGCATACTAAAGCAAAAGAAACTCAGGTATTGGAAATAGCGACTGTATCCGGCATCGTCTTTCATGTAAGCGGTAGAGTAGATGTGCACCGGCAACGCGATGACAGATACCAGCCCCAGCATTAACACCGAAAGATTGTTGAGAAGGATACCGGTGTATAAAGTATTATCACCAATTATAAACCACAAGTGTTTAACATGGATTTGTTGCACATTCCACACCCTTGTAAATACAATAACCGACAGTATACTGCTTACAAGTATAGCCACTGTAGATACCCAGCCGGATAATTTACTTTTACCCAAAAACAAAAAATTAATTACAAAGGCAGCAAACGGCAATACTACTGCCGCTATGGCAAAGCAAACCGTTTGTATATCCTGATATGGTAGTGCTTTGTTCAATCTTTCAGTTGTTTTATCTTATCAGGATCAATGGTTTTATATTGCTTGTACACATTCAATATAATGGCCAATGCTACAGCTGTTGTAGCGGCGGCCAGTACAATGGCGAAAAGAGCAAACATTTGTCCGCTGTTATTTATACGATCATACTTACCAAAGGCTACCAGGTTTAAAATGGCAGCGTTCAGCATCAGCTCAATGCCTATAAGTATTTGTATTGAATTTTTTTTAGATATGATGACGAACATGCCTGTGCAAAAAAGCACAGCGCTCACTATCATAAAATCAGTCAGCGTTATCATACCCTGGTACCCTCCTTGCGCGATAGGTGAGCAGCACCAACTAAAGCCACCATTAATAAAACCGAAATGGCTTCAAAAGGCAGCAAATACCGGGTCATTAAATTTATACCGATATTATTGATCATCGATTCATTTGACCCAATCACATTTTTAACACCGTTTGCTTCTTTTATCCATTGCAGATTAGATACATCGGCTTTAAAAATAATATTGATCATCACCACTAAAAACAATAAGGCAAGCAGTAAAGCAGGCAAATTACTCAAGCTAACAAAACGGTTGCTTTGCAGTTGGGCCGCTGCCAATGCCTCTTTGCCTGATAGCATAAAAGCGAATAGTATCAGCACCAGAATACCACCAACGTATATTACAATTTGCGTTACAGCCACAAAATCGGCAAGAGCCAAAACATATAAACCCGCCAGCGCGAACAGCGTTATAAAAAACATGAATATACTGCGCACCAGGTTCTTGCTTATTGCTACAGTTAACGCGGAAGCCAGCGTTATAAGGCCCATAAAGTAAAATAGTACTTGTACTATACTCATGCACCACCCTCCTTTTGTTTCATGGCGGCTAATTTAGCGGCTTGCTTTTCGGCTTGTTGTTTTTCCAGCAGCATCCGTTTTTCGGCAGCATCCTCGGGCGACATGTCCGAAAACTCATAAGTAAGGTCTTTCAGTTCAAATACTGTACGATCATACTGATTGGTCATTACAATGCATTCGGTTGGGCAAACTATGGTACACAAACCACAATACATGCATTTGGCCATATCAATATCAAACTTAGCAGCATAAAGCATTTTTTTTGACCCATCAGACGTTTGCCCTATTACCTCGGTAGCTTTTATAGATTCTATGTCGATGCAGTCAACCGGGCATACCTTAGCGCACAAATCACATACTATACAATCGTCTATCTCCACTTCCAACTGGTAACGGCCCACCTCGGGTATCGGTAATTGTTGTTTAGGATATTGTATGGTATTGGTATTTCCCTGTTTTTTAAAGTAATTATCGTCAGTAATAGAAACAATCTCACGCTTAGAATTTGACTTAAAAAGATGCTTTATGGTAAGAGAGAGCCCCTTCCATGCAGTAATTAATCCGTTTATAGTTCTTTTAATCATTTAGTTTTTGATTTCACCGATTAGGGTGATTTCACTGATTACTTTATTTTATAGTTAATATCAGTATACTGATATTTTTGACTGCTACCCTGTATCTTCCCGTCTTGTTTCTTGACTCTTATCTTTTGTTCTCTTCCCAACTACATTACCCAAAGCCGCCACACGCCTGATATAAGCATGCAGGCAAATGCCAATGGGGTTAGTACTTTCCAGCATAAGTTCATCAACTGATCAACACGCAAGCGTGGCAATGTCCACCGTATCCACATTTGTACACCAACCAGTAATAGGGTTTTTATTAATATCCAAATAATGCCCCAAATGGTGCCTGTTGTCCAAGTGGCCAAAGTTACTGAACCTATATTTGGTAAAGGCGTGTTCCATGCGCCTAAAAATAGAACCACTCCTACCATTGATACCAAAAACATCATGGAATATTCTGCCAGGAAAACCAATGCAAACTGCGGACCAGTAAATTCAGTATGAAAACCTGCCACCAGTTCAGATTCCGCCTCCGGTATATCAAACGGTGCACGGTTACTCTCGGCCAATGAGGCTATAAAGTATATTACAAAAGCAATAAGTAAGTGTGGCGCCTGGAAAACGTTCCATGCTAATATGCCCCCCGTGGCCGATACATCCCATAACCCCAAAAATTTCGTTTTTTCTGCGGATAAAATCCCCTGCTGCATGGCAATATCCTGCAGGTTTAGGGTTTGAGCTATCATCACAGCAGATATAATGGCGAACCCGGCAGGTATCTCATAAGAGATGATCTGTGCTGCCGACCGCATGGCACCCAATATTGAGTATTTGTTATTTGATCCCCAGCCTGCCATCAGTATGCCTAATGTTTCTATAGAGATTATGGCGAATACGTAATAAAGACCAATGTTAATATGTGAAGGGACCACTCCTGGTGCCCATGGCAGTG
>JAQBNY010000036.1 GCA_028288315.1 Mucilaginibacter sp. | reverse complement strand
TAATTAACCGAGCCGAGCTTATTGTTAAAGCCGCACCCGGAACAACTATACCTTATAGAGCCGCACCGCGGTTAACAATGTATCAATTGGATATTGCAAAACAACGTGTACCAATACAGGATGCTTCAGTTAGTGATCCGCGAGGTGCAAATGGTGTAAACACTTTTGGTGGTTTTTATAATTCAGCAACAGGCGAGTATCACTTTACAGTAACCGGATATATTCAGGACCTTATTACCGGAAAAACTGTAGATTATGGAACATTTATTGCCCCGGTTAACCCCACCGTAGGCACTTCAATTGATATTACACCTACTGTTCAGTTTGCCGAACGTGTGATACCTGTTGGTAAAAACTCTCCCGATAGAATTAAACTAAACATTATTTATACAAAAATAAATAAGTAAAATAACCGTGTATCCATGTTTGTTGTTGCAATAAACATGGATATTAAAGTATTACTGCTATTTTTGGCACCATATATTTAATATTAAATTTATGTGCGGTATAGTAGGATATATAGGCTATAGGGATGCTTATCCAATAGTTATCAAAGGTTTACACCGCCTGGAGTATCGCGGATACGACAGCGCAGGTATTGCTTTAGCCGATAACGGTTTAAAAGTTTACAAAAAAGCCGGCAAGGTTAGCGATCTCGAAAATTTTGTAAAAGGAGTTAAATTAACAGGCACGGCTGGTATGGGCCATACCCGTTGGGCCACTCACGGGGCACCAAGCGACAGGAATTCTCACCCACATTCATCAGGAGATCGTAAACTCACTATAATTCATAACGGTATTATTGAGAACTACGGCGTGCTTAAAGAAGCATTGATTGCTAAAGGCCATACTTTTATAAGCGATACCGATACTGAGGTTTTAATTCATTTGATTGAAGACATCCAAAAGGTTACCGGGCTTGATCTGCACGAAGCCGTAAGACTTGCCCTTAACAGGGTTGTTGGCGCTTATGCTATAGTTATTATGAGTGCTGATGAGCCGAATGAATTAATAGCGGCACGTAAAGGCAGCCCTATGGTTATTGGTGTTGGCAAAGGTGAATATTTTATAGCATCTGATGCTACACCAATTGTGGAGTATACCAAAAACGTTATTTATTTAAATGATAACGAAATTGCTTACATAAAGCGAGATGACTTGCTGATCAAGAACATTGATAATACTATACAAACCCCATACATACAAGAGCTCGAATTAAAGCTTGAGATGCTTGAAAAAGGTGGCTACGATCACTTCATGATGAAGGAGATATATGAGCAGCCACGTTCTATACGCGATTGTTTACGTGGTCGTATTTATCCTGCACAGGGATTAGTGCAGTTGGGTGGTATTAAAGAATATGTTGAGAAGCTGAAAAATATTGACCGTATTATTATAGTTGCATGTGGTACATCATGGCACGCTGGTTTGGTGGGTGAGTATTTAATTGAAGAATATGCACGAGTACCCGTTGAGGTAGAGTATGCTTCAGAATTCAGGTATCGTAATCCTATTATAACACCCAAAGACCTGGTAATTGCCATTTCGCAATCTGGCGAAACTGCCGATACTATGGCAGCTATTGAGCTGGCTAAAGAAAAAGGCGCTACTATATTTGGCATATGTAATGTGGTTGGTGCATCAATACCGCGTTTAACACACGCCGGCGTTTATACACACGCCGGGCCAGAGATTGGAGTTGCTTCAACAAAAGCATTTACCGGGCAGGTTACAGTATTAACGCTTATAGCGTTTTACATAGCCCAGCAAAGGGGCACTATTACACAAAGTAAATTTGTTGAATACCTGACTGAACTTAACGAGATACCAGATTTGGTTGAGCAGGCTTTAAAATCAAATGAGCAGGTTAAGATAATAGCTGAACGGTTTAAAGATTCAACTAACTGCTTGTTCTTAGGCCGTGGCAGTTCGTTCCCGGTTGCCCTTGAAGGTGCTTTAAAGTTGAAGGAAATATCATATATTCACGCTGAAGGGTATCCGGCTGCCGAAATGAAGCATGGCCCTATTGCATTGATAGATGCAGAAATGCCCGTGATATTTATCGCCACAAAAAATTCATCATATGAAAAAGTGGTAAGCAATATACAGGAAGTAAAAGCCAGAGGCGGTAAAATTATTGCCATCATATCTGAAGGAGATACCGAGGTTAAAGAGATGGCCGACTATGTAATTGAGATTCCGTTAACAGGGGAAACCTTTGTGCCGCTGCTGGCAACCATACCTCTGCAGTTATTGGCTTACCATATAGCTGTAATGCGTGGGTGTAATGTTGATCAGCCTCGTAACCTGGCTAAGTCGGTAACAGTGGAGTAGCAAGAAAAATCAAAAAATACAGTCAAATAAAAAGCCGCTTCAATTTGAAGCGGCTTTTCTGTTATTACCAATAACGTTCCTTATGCAGGCATATGTTTCATGGTTTCGCTCAAATCTAACTGCAGGCCTTGTGCAATAGCCATACCCAGATTAATATCGGCACGGAACCAGTGGCAAAGTTGCCTGTTTGTGATCTCATCTTTTTTAGGCCCGTCAATACCACTCATTGAGTGAACAATGTTTTTGATCAGGTCTTTCTTTGAGGCTTCGCTCATAAGGCGATATAAGTTACCAGGTTGTGTGTAATGATCGTTCTCGCCATCGGCATTGCGGTCATACCAATCTGCCACATGTGCGTTAATATCCCACGCTGGTTCTTTATAGCTTTCATCTGCTACAATATCATCAAAGCTATTAGGAAAATAGTTAGGGTTCTTGCCTTGGTTTCCGTCAACACGCATTTTACCATCTCGCTGATAATTATTTACCATGAATGGGCAGCGGTTAACCGGTATTTGCTCATAATTAGTGCCCAGGCGGTAACGTTGCGCATCAGGGTAAGAAAGTATGCGTCCCTGCAACATTTTGTCAGGAGAGTAGCCAACGCCATCAATTACGTGTGCCGGTGCAAAAGCGGCTTGCTCAACGTGTGCAAAATAATTATCCGGGTTTTCGTTCAGCTCCAATACACCAACATCAATCAGCGGATAATCGCTATGCGGCCATACTTTGGTTAAATCGAATGGGTTAATGTGATATGTAGCAGCTTCAGCCTCTGGCATTATTTGTATCTTCAAGTCCCATTTTGGGAACTCGCCATTGTCAATATGTGTTAACAGATCATGCTGTGCAAAATCAGGGTTTTTACCGCGCATTTCGCCCGCCTCTTCGTCTGTAAAGTTTTTAATGCCCTGTTGGGTCTTAAAGTGGAACTTCACATAAAAACGCTCATTATTGGCATTGATAAATGAAAATGTATGACTGCCAAACCCATCCATGTGGCGATATCCGTAAGGAGTACCCCTATCACTCATCAGGATAGTTACCTGGTGCAGGCTCTCCGGGTTAAGCGACCAAAAGTCCCACTGCATTGTAGCGCTTTTGGAGTTAGTATATGGGTCGCGTTTTTGAGTGTGAATAAAGTCGCCAAATTTTTTCGGATCTTTTATAAAGAAAACGGGAGTGTTATTGCCAACCAGGTCCCAGTTGCCATCTTCTGTATAAAATTTAAGTGCAAAACCACGCGGATCACGTTCGGTATCGGCAGACCCCTTTTCGCCGCCAACAGTAGAAAAGCGTAAGAATACGCGGGTCTCTTTGCCTATCTTATTAAAGACTTTTGCACGTGTATATTTTGTAATATCATGTGTGATGGTTAACGTTCCGTAAGCACCGGAGCCTTTTGCATGTACTATACGCTCGGGGATGCGTTCACGGTTAAAGTGAGCCATCTTTTCATGTAAAATAAAATCCTGTAAAAGCACCGGACCGCGAGGGCCAACGGTTTGTGTGTTTTCGTTTTCCGCATAGGGTTTGCCTGATGCGGTTGTCAGCTTTTTTTTAATAGGTTCCATAGTATCTGGGTTTGTAAAATCAAACTTCACTAAAATAATTTAATAGAAAAAATCAATTCTTGTTATATTTGTATAGATATAATCTATATGACCCTTACCCAACTTGAATATATTGTAGCTGTGGATACCTATCGCAGCTTTGTGGCCGCTGCGGAAAAATGCTTTATTACACAGCCTACGCTAAGTATGCAGATACAAAAGCTGGAAGACACCCTTGGTGTAAAAATATTTGATCGCAGCAAACAGCCCGTAACTCCAACCGAAATAGGCGTTGAAATTGTTACACAGGCACGGGTATTATTAGCAGAAAGTGAAAAGATAAAAGAAATTATCAGCGACAGACAAAAGGAACTATCAGGTGAATTAAAAGTGGGCATAATACCAACCGTTGCTCCTTATATTTTGCCTAAGATAATGCATGGCTTTATTGAAAAGTACCCTCAGGTAAAGCTGGTAGTATGGGAGCAAACAACTGAGCAAATCATACAACAATTAAAAATGGGCACACTGGATTGCGGTATACTTTCAACTCCGCTACATGAAAGTTCATTGACCGAAATACCGGTATTTTACGAAAACTTTGTGGCATATGCATCTAAAAACAGTAAGCTATTTAAAAAGAAAAGTATTACTCCGGATGATATAGACATGGAAGAGATTTGGGTGCTGAACGAGGGGCATTGTATGCGCGAACAGGTGTTAAATATTTGCCAGCGGCGCAAAGCAACAAAAGGCTATCAGCATTTTGAATATAATACAGGTAGTGTAGAAACACTAAAACGAATGGTTGATATGAACAATGGTGCAACAATATTGCCGGAACTTGCACTTGCCGATATGAATGAAAAGCAATGGGACCGTGTACGCTACTTTAAAAGCCCGGAGCCCGCCCGGGAGGTAAGCATAGTTATGCACCGCAACTTTTTAAAACGCCGAATGATAGAAGCGCTAAAGAATGAGATACTTGATTTTGTACCTAAGCGCCTGCGCACCAAAAAGAAAAAAGAAATAATGGAAATTTAGTGGGTGACTTCTCTTAAAGCGCCAATTATTTTTTGCGCGGTTGCTGCTAACTCTTCCTTTGTAGGATTAAGCTTCGGGCGTGAAAAGTTCAAGTCATCAACCTTATTCATCGGTATAAGATGAATGTGTGCGTGAGGCACTTCTAAACCAATTACAGCAACTCCAACCTTTTTGCAAGGTATAGCATTCTTAATTCCTTTAGCCACAATTTTGGCAAACATTTGCAGGCCCATATAGGTCTCATCGTCAAGGTCAAAAATGTAATCAACTTCTTTTTTAGGGATAACCAGCACATGCCCTTCGGCCAATGGATTAATATCTAAAAAGGCTAAAAACTCATTTGTTTCAGCCACTTTATATGCGGGTATTTCGCCTGATATGATTTTTGAAAAGATGCTCATTTTAAGTTGATTTATTTATTGAGTTGATTATGTGAGTAGCTAACCAAATCAACTACTCACACATCAAGCACTTTTTAACGACTGATCTCGAGTATTTCAAATTCAATTTTGCCGGCAGGCACCGTTATCTCGGTTATTTCACCTACAGATTTACCTAACAGCCCTTTGGCAATAGGTGACGTTACTGATATTTTACCGGCTTTCATATCAGCTTCGCTTTCTGATACAAGCTGGTAGCTCATGGTAGCGCCGCTTTTAATATTCTTAATTTTTACAATTGATAAAGCCAACACTTTCGACATATCTAATTTAGATTCATCAAGTAAGCGGGCATTAGCCAGGGTTTCTGACATTTGCGCTATTTTGGCTTCATGTAAACCCTGGGCCTCTTTAGCGGCATCATATTCAGCATTTTCCGAAAGGTCACCTTTATCGCGTGCTTCAGCAATTTGCTTTGATATATCAGATCTGCCAGTTGTTTTTAACTTTTGTAGTTCTTCTTTTAATTTTTCTAAACCTTCTTTGGTATAGTAAGATACCTCTGCCATAACACAATTATTAGTATTAATTTATAGTTTACCGCCAAAAAAAACCGCCCTACTACTTTTAAATATAGAAGAGCGCAATGGCCTTAAAAACAAACAAGACTACACGGCTTGGCCTGCATAGTCTTGTTTAGTCTAAAACGAAGATAATGCAATTAAGTTTTATTATCCAAATTTTTTGTTTGCACAATTGATCTTTTAGATATTGTAATGGTATAGTGCCAAGTAGTATAAATCTTATAAAATAGGAACGGCTTTTAATTTCTCTGCCATTACCTCACTAATTTTGCGGTAGCTATCAAATGTCCATCCGGCAACATGGGGCGTTAGTATTACTCTATTGCTTTGGCGCAGCTCATTAAACCAGGGCTGCTCTGCCAATGCAGGGAATTTTTCAACCTCCAGGACATCCAGCCCGGCCCCTAATATTTTATTTTGTTTAATGGCGTTTAACACGGCTTGGGTTTTTACCACCTTACCACGCGACGTATTAAGAAGGAAGATAGGCTTTTTAAAATGGAATAAATATTCGTCATCAACCAGGCCGTTGGTCTCATTAGTTAGGGGAATGTGGAGGCTCAATACATCACTGGTTCTAACAATCTCTTCCATACTAACCTCGCGGGCATACTGGTCGCTAAAGCCTGTCTTGTATTTATCATAAGCAATAACAAATGCACCAAAGCCAGATAATTTTTTAGCGAAGCTTTTACCCATAAAACCATAGCCAATAATACCTACAGTTTTACCTTTAAGCTCATGCCCACGATTAGCCTCACGTTTCCAGATACCGCTTCTTATTTCGGCATCTGCAGTGTTAATTTTGTTCATTAGGCTAAGCAAAAGGCCAACAGCATGTTCGCCTACCGCATCCATATTGCCTTCAGGTGCATTAATAAGCGTTATGTTTTTTGCACGGGCATAGTCCTCATCAATGTTATCCATACCAGCCCCTGCCCTGCAAATAAACCGCAGGTTGGTAGCCAAATCAATCACTTTTTTATCTACCAAGAATTTTGAGCGAATCACCAATCCTGCGTAGTCGCCCAGTATTTCATAAGCAGCATCTGGTGTTATTAATGATTGATAATTGCAGGTATAACCTAATTCTTCGGCTTGCTCAATAAAAACCGGGTGTATGTCATCAACTATGAGGATATTATTTTTCAATGTGATAAGTTTTGTAAAGCGCAAAATTACAAAATTGAAAGGCATTAGTTAATGTTTGCAAAAGATGTGTTTATAAGATGACGTAATGCGCCTTTACACCAGATAAGCTTATTGCAAATAAATTGCCCAAGTCGCTTTAAATCTTCACCTGCCCTTGTTAACTTAGTAGAATTATGAAATTAGCACAGCTAACGGCTTTTCTTGAAAGCCTGGCCCCGCTGGCCTATCAGGAGGATTACGATAATTCGGGCCTTATAGTTGGCCAGCCAAACCAGGAGGTTAACCAGGCCCTGATATCACTTGACTGTACAGAGGCCGTAGTTGATGAGGCCATTGCCACCGGTTGCCAGGTAATTATCTCACATCATCCTATTGTATTTAAAGGGTTAAAAAAATTCAACAGTAAAACTTATGTTGAACGTGTTGTTGAAAAAGCAATCCGCAATAATATTGCCTTGTACGCTATTCATACCAACCTGGATAATGGGATGATGGGGGTTAACGCCCGCATATGCGAAACATTGGGGCTTACTAACTTTCGTGTACTTGTACCCAAGCAAAACCTGTTAAAAAAGCTGGTTACTTATGTGCCAACCGCCCAAGCGGATCAGGTACGAAATGCTTTGTTTCATGCCGGAGCAGGCCATATTGGTAATTATAGTGATTGCAGTTTTAATGCTGAAGGCTCCGGAACATTTAAAGCTGGCGAGGGCACTGATCCATACGTGGGCGAACCAGGTATCCGGCATCATGAGGAAGAGATACGTATAGAGACTGTTTATCCGGCAAACCTCGAAAGCAAGATAATTATGGCATTGGTACTGGCACACCCTTATGAAGAAGTTGCTTATGATCTTTATAATATAACCAATCAGCATCAACAAGTGGGCTCAGGTATGATTGGAGAACTGGAAGTGCCCATGAGCGAAGGAGAGTTTTTATCAGAAGTAAAGCACAACATGCAGGCCGAAGTTATTAGGCATACCGCTTTTACAGGCAAGCAAATAAAAAAAGTTGCTGTTTGCGGAGGCTCGGGTGAGTTTTTGTTGAAACACGCCATAGCAGCCGGTGCTGATATTTTTATTACTGCTGATTACAAATATCACGAGTTTTTTGATGCCGAAGGAAAGATACTCATTGCCGACATTGGACATTTTGAAAGTGAGCAATTTACGCAGCAATTATTGTATG
>JAQBNY010000023.1 GCA_028288315.1 Mucilaginibacter sp. | reverse complement strand
TGGCGATGTAGCCAAATACGTTATTTTAATTCATGAACCCATTTATTAATC
The DNA here is from genome assembly GCA_028288315.1 of Mucilaginibacter sp. Lineage (GTDB taxonomy): Bacteria > Bacteroidota > Bacteroidia > Sphingobacteriales > Sphingobacteriaceae > Mucilaginibacter. Next base: position 10,025 of record JAQBNY010000023.1, on the reverse strand, counting down.
TGGGAATCCGTCATGATATTGTTAATGCCATCTCTGAGTTAGGATTTGAAAATCCTACACCAATCCAGGAACAGTCAATTCCGGTATTGTTAACAGGCAGCAACGATTTTGTCGGATTAGCCCAAACAGGGACCGGTAAAACAGCTGCTTTTGGACTGCCGTTATTAGAACTGCTCGATTTCGAAGAAAATCATCCGCAGGCGCTTGTTTTATGCCCAACACGTGAACTTTGTTTACAAATCACGAACGACATTAAGAACTACGCCAAAAAAATGAACAACGTTAACGTTGTTGCCGTTTATGGTGGTGCAAGTATTCAAGACCAATTACGTCAGATAAAGCGTGGTGTGCAAATTGTTGTTGCTACACCGGGCCGTATGCTGGACATTATTAACCGTAAAGCGATTGATTTTTCGCAGGTTAAGTTTGTAGTATTGGATGAGGCAGATGAGATGCTCAACATGGGCTTCCAGGAAGACATTGACAGTATTTTATCTACCACTCCGGACGAGAAAAAAACATGGCTGTTCTCAGCCACCATGCCTTCTGAAGTTAGAAGGATCGCGAAAAAATACATGACCGATCCTTTCGAACTAACCATGGGCGAAAAAAACACAGGTAATGTTAACATTGATCACGAATACTATGTTGTTCGTGCCCGTGATAAATATGCCGCATTTAAACGCATTGTTGATAATAACCCCGAAATTTTTGGTATCGTATTTTGCCGTACTAAAATTGAAACTCAGGAAATTGCTGAAGCACTGATAAAAGATGGCTACAATGCCGATTCTTTACACGGTGACCTTTCACAACAACAACGCGATAAGGTAATGAAACGCTACCGCGAACGCAGCCTGCAATTATTAATTGCTACTGATGTTGCTGCACGTGGTATTGATGTTAATGATGTTACACACGTTATTAACTACTCTTTACCTGATGAGATAGAAAATTACACCCACCGTAGCGGCCGTACAGCACGTGCAGGTAAAACAGGTGTATCTATAGCTATCATTAACAGCAAAGAGCTTGGCAAAATTCGTCAGATTGAACGTACAATAGGTAAGAAATTTGTAAAAGGTGAAATTCCTACAGGTTTTGATGTTTGCGAAAAACAACTTTTTGCCCTTGTACATAAAGTACATAACGTAACTGTTAACGAAGCGCAAATTGAGCAATACATCCCTCGTATTATGGATGAGTTTAAAGATCTTGATAAAGAAGAGGTTATTAAACGTTTTGCATCCTTAGAGTTTAACCGCTTTTTAGATTATTACAAAAATGCTCCTGACCTTAACGCACCTGCAGACGATTTCCGTCGTGAAGGCGAAAGAGGCGAACGCGGAACGCGCGATGCAGGTGGCAAATCAGAATATACACGTTTGTTTATCAATTTAGGTTCTGTTGATGAATTTAACCGCGGCGATTTGCTGGGTTACATTTGCAACAACTCTAAAATAAGCGGCCGTACTGTTGGCAAAATTGATGTTAAAGGTGTTTACTCATTCTTTGAAGTGAACAACGGCGATGTTGACCAGGTAATGAACAACTTTAAAGGCGTTGAATTTAAAGGCCGCGAAGTTAGAATAGAAATATCTGGCGAAGGTACCAGCACCAGCCGTAGCGGCGGTGGCGACAGACGTGAAGGTGGTTACCAAAGACGCGAAGGAGGCGGCGGTTACAATCGCGACAGAAATAATGGTGGTGAAAAACGCGAAGGAGGTTTTAACAGGGACAGGAACAAAAGCGCCGGTGGCGGTGGCTTTCGTGATTTCTCTGGCAAACCACGCGAAGATCGTCCGGAACGCCGTAGAAGATTTTAGTTAGTTAGTTTCATTAGGGCTTCCGAGTAGTTAACGGAAGCATAAGTTTAGTTTAGTTTTGTTTACAAAGCCTCTCGTTTGCTTCAGCATACGGGAGGTTTTTGTTTTAACGACTAAATTCTACTGCCACTGAATCAGGAAACATCAGGCTCAACTCATGATCATTCAGCTTTTGTATAACAAATTTGGTGTATGGCTGGTTGCCCTCAAAGGATGTAAAAATAGTATCGCCCTTCAAAAAATAATCTTCAGGCACCGGCGATTCATTATCAAGTGTAAATTGCTTATTAGTGATTTTTAATGTGGTTTCGCCATCTTTAGATTTCCAGGCACCCTCTAATTTAGGGTTGGTTTGTTTTTTACCGCATGAAATATTTAGTAGTATTAACGCACTGGCAAAGTATAAAAATATTAACGGATAGGTTTTCATGATAAGGTATAAATGAAAAAGCACCTGTTAATAATAACAGGTGCCATAACTAAACTTATTTTATTGGCTTTTCAATCAATTCGGTTTTCTTTATATAAATATGCCTGCCTTTACTATTTATATAGTAATAAGCAGAGTTCTTATCAATGTATACGGTCTTGCCATTTGGCGCAACTTTTCCCTCAAACTTTTTATCTGCAACCGCCGATGCGCCTTTTGATGCTACTTCTGCAGTTTTATTGCCAACCTTTGAAGCTGTTTTTTCTGTTGCCTTCCACCCTTTTTTAGCGCCTTTGCTAATTTTATGGCCCAGGGTTGAGTCTTTATGAGTTTGTGCAAAGCTGGTTGATGCTACAAATAAAGTTGCAGCAAACAATGCTGTTTTGAATATACGTTTCATATAAGTATCTAATTAAGTTAACTTATTTAGTTTAACTCAATTTCTCTGCCAGTTTACGCATTTCAGTAGCAGGAGTACTTTTTTTGTATAAAATAGCGTAAACAGCTTCGCAAATAGGCATTTCCACTTTGTATTGCCTGTTAACCTGGTGTAGGCAATTTACTGCATAATACCCTTCGGCAACCATATTCATTTCCAATTGCGCCGATGTTACGGTATAGCCCTTCCCTATCATATTACCAAAAGTACGATTGCGGCTAAACTGCGAATAGGCAGTAACCAACAGATCGCCCAGGTAGGCAGATTCCTTTATATCTCTATTAATAGGGTGTACAGACGCTACAAACCTATCCAGCTCGCGTATAGCATTTGATATTAACACCGACTGAAAATTATCGCCATAACCAACACCATGGCAAATACCGCTGGCAATAGCATATACGTTTTTAAGTACGGCACCATACTCGGTTCCGTAAATATCATCAGATACAATGGTTTTAATATAACGGGTATTCAACATGGCGGCAAACTCAATAGCTAACGCATTATTTTGTGATGCTATGGTGAGGTAAGATAACTTCTCCAACGCAACCTCTTCGGCATGGCAGGGGCCGCTTATCACCAAAAACTGATCAAACGGAACATTATACTTCTGGTTCAGGAATTCGCCTATAATAAGGTTCTCATCAGGCACAATGCCTTTTATGGCCGATATTATTTTCTTACCAACCAGGTCATCCGGCGTAATACCGTTTAGCGCTTCTTTTAAAAAAGCGGCAGGTACATTAAGTAAAATACAATCAGATACCTGGATAAGTGATTTAAGATCAGACGAGATATTTTGCTCCGGAACTTTTATTTCAACAGAACTTAGATAGTTGGGATTATGCCCAAATTTTTTTATATGTTCAACCGATTCTGTATTCCTCATCCACCAAAAAATTTCTTTTTCGATGGCATTATCGGTAAGCATCTTAATATTTGCTGTAGCCCAGCTTCCGCCGCCAACAACAGTAATTTTTTTGATTTGCTTAAGCATTAATAAGTAAAGTGTACAACCGGTAATTGGTTTTACCGACACAACAAATTAATGAAAAAAAGGTGAAAGGGTAAAGATGAAAGCAGAAAGCTTTATATAATACGTTGAAAACAAAAAAGGTGAAAGATCCTAAAACCTTTCACCTTTATCCTTTCAGCTTTCGCCTTTATTTAGTCTTTCTTAGCGTCGCCGCTAAATAGTTTTGATTTGTCTACCTTCTCAACCACCATAGCATCTTTCAAAGTTTTTGAAATAGCTGCAAATGGTGCCGCTACCACTTCTTCGCCACGTTTTAAGCCGCTTAATATCTGTATATAGGTATCATCCTGAATACCGGTAGTAACTGCAACTTGCTTAACCTTACCTGCCGAGTAAACAAACACATACTCTTTTGATGGAGGGGTGCTTGCTGTAGTTTTTTTATCATCGGTATCCTTTGACTTATTTGCCACATCAGGTTTTTTCTCGTCGCGGGTGGTCACTGATTGTATAGGTACCGATAATGCATTTACATGGTTGGTTTGTATATCAACAGTAGCTGTTAATCCCGGGCGGAATGGTGAATGGTTTTCCGCGTTCTTCTTCAACAGATCAATATATGATTGGGCTGTAATGCGAACTTTAACGGTAAAGTTAGTTACCTGGTCTGCATTGGTACCTACAACATTGGCCGAACTGCCTATTTCAATAACTTCACCATCAAACTTTTTACCTAAAAAAGCATCAATCTCAATTTTAGCTTTATTACCTATTCCAATCCGGTTAATATCATTTTCGTTCACATCAACATTTACATCCATTTTGCTTAGATCAGATATGGTCATGATCTCGGTACCGGCAAATTGCTGTGTGCCTAAAACACGTTCGCCTTTTTCAATTGACAGCTTTGATACCACCCCATCAACAGGTGCGTAAATAGTTGTTTTAGCCAGGTTATCCTGCGCCTCTTTAACTGATGCAGATGATTGGGCCAAACCATAGTTTGAACCTATTACATTTTGCTTTGCAGCTTCAAGCGATGCCTTTGCACCTTCATAATTGGCTTTTGCCTGCTCAAACTCGGCTACGGTTAATACTTTTTTATCAAAAAGCTCTTTACTGCGTTTATATATTGATGCCTGGTTAGCAAAAGTGGCTTCAGATTGTTTTAGCAATTGTGATGAATTACCTACACTTGCCCTTTGTGTATTGTATGATGCCACTGCACGGTCATAGCCTGATTTTAATATGTCAGGACGGATCCTGCATAGCAACTGACCCCTTTTAACTACATCACCTTCTTTAATAGGTAATTCAACCACCTCACCTGATACCTCAGGACTTATTTTCACTTCAACGTGAGGTTTAATTTTTCCGCTGGCAGAAACGGTTTCGTTTATGTCGCGGCTTTCAGCTTTTTCAGTAGCCACCTGCGTTAACTTTGGTTTGCCTATTATACCCGTTGCTTTGGCTATAATTAGTATTAAAATTAAAGCGCCAAGGCTTATCAAAATATATTTAGTAGTTTTTCCCATGATATTGTTTCAGGATTTTATATGTTTTAAAGTTTAATAGGATTTCCGAGATAATAATCAATTATTTTGCTTCTGAACACAACTTCATACTTAGCTTGTATCAAATCAAACTGCGATTTGTTAAGGTTTGTTAATGAGGTGTTATAATCAAGCGAGTTTATCAAACCTACATTATACCGTTGCTGTATTACATTAAATGCCTCCTTATTCGCCTGGTAGGTTTGTTGTGTTGATTGATATTTTTTGTCGGCAGCTCTAACATCCCATACTGCCTGGTAAATTATTTTACCCAAATTAGTACGGGCCAATTGTGTGGTTACTTCGGCATATTCAAAAGATATCTTTGCTTTACGTACTGATGTACGTGCTGCAAAACGGCCAAATATGGGTATCTGCAGGCTAATGCCAACGCTTTGGTTAAAGTTATCGCTAAGTTGCTTGCCAACTGGGTACTTAGTTACACCTTGCGTAAAATTTGGTACAACAACGGCATTTCTAGAGTTTTGCACAAAACCAATGGTATCCAATTTGCCGGTAGGCGTAATTGCGCCCGGTAATTTACGCGCGTCAGAATAATTTGAACCAGCCTGGCCAAACAGTACTACGCTTGGATAGTAATTACCCTTTGCTACTTTAATTCTTTGAGCAGCAACTTTCTGACGAGCTTCGGCAAGGCTGATATCCGGGTTGACAGACAGTGCCGTTTTTAAAACCGCTTCCGCATCAAATACGGTGCTTACATCACTTAACTTACTAATGTCCGGTTTTTCAACAGCTATACTTGTTGATGGTGGCATCTCCATATATTGTTTTAGAGTCAATACAGATAAATCAAATTGATTTTGGGCGGTTGTATAATTAAGATCGGCAGTTGACACTTGCGCTTTTGCCTGTGAAAGATCTGCAAGAGTTTGGTTACCTACATCATAGCTCTTTTGTGCTCTATCCAGCGTAATTTTGGCAATGTCAATTTGCTGTAAAGCTGCAGCAACCAGGTCTTGATTTGTTAATACACTTAAATATGTGGTAACTACATTCAATATTAAATCGTTTTTTACTTTAGCAGTGCTACTACGGTCGGCATCCAATTGTAGTCTGTTAGCAATTATTTGGTTACGTAACTGGCCACCCTGAAAAAGTGTTACCTGTGTGCTTAAATTACCACTTAAGGCAAATATACGCTGGTTGGTAAACTGGTTGGTTGAGGGGTCAATATTACGACCGAAATTGAATGAGGCCTGCGGACCTGCTGTTAAGTTTGGCAACAGGTTATACTTGGATTGCTTTAAATCCTCATCAGTAAGGGCCTCAGTAAATTGCGACTGCTTAATGGTTAAATTGCGCTCAAGCGTAAGGTCTATAGCTTTTTGCAGTGTTATTACTTCTTGCGCCTGTGCATTTAAATTAAATATTGAAAATAATATAAAGCAAGCAATGGTTACTTTTGATTTTGGTAAATTTAGTTTCATGATAAGTTGGTATACAATTCTAATCTAAGTAACTGGTAATTACTTTGCAAGCTTTATTTTTTTAATATAAATGAAACATTCTAACTCCTTTAATGCATGTACCTGGTAAAAACTCCCTGGCTACTTAAAAAGCTGTATCCTAATTTAGTATGGAACACCAAGACGGCTACCCGTTGCATTTATTTGACTTTTGACGACGGCCCTATACCCATTGTTACACCTTTTGTATTAAATATTTTAAAAAAGCATAATGCAAAAGCTACTTTCTTTTGTATTGGCGATAATATAAGTAAACATACTGATATTTTTGAGCAGGTAAAAGCTGGTGGTCACTCTATTGGTAATCATACTTTTAATCATTTAAAAGGATGGGTTACAAACAACCAGATTTACCTTGATAATTTTTTGCAGACTGATAAATTATTAGATACACCGCTTTTTCGCCCACCATACGGGCGTATTAAAAGGGCACAGATAAAATTACTGCAAACGGCCCGCCCTGATCTTAAAATTATAATGTGGGATGTGCTCAGCGGCGATTTTGATACCAGCCTAAGTCCGGAAGCTTGTTTAAAGAATGTGCTAAAGCATACCGAAGCCGGTTCTATTGTTGTGTTTCATGACAGCTTAAAAGCTTTTGATAGGTTGAAATATGTTTTACCACGTGCTTTAGAATACTGGAGTAAAGAAGGTTATAGTTTTAACGCGCTAACTCTCTGAAAAGAAACGGAATTCTTTACTGGCAATAATCAGCAAGCTTCCTGTATTCTTCTGCAACAATTCTACCCTTTGTCTGTTAAATAGTTACCCCCCACTTATTAACATCGAAGCTTATGAAAACCTGGACAATTTTTGCCGCTATTTTGAGTGTGGTAGTTTTTATTACCTGTAAAAAAGGCTCAAGTAAATCTGATAATACTCAAACAGAGGTAACCCTTGCCGACAAAGTACTTACCCAAAATTTAAATTACCCCTGGGAAATTTTGTGGGGCCCTGACAATAAGCTATGGATAACTGAACGCGGCGGTAAAATTAGCAGGGTTGATCCTGCAAGCGGGGCTGTTACACCTTTGTTTACCATTAGCGAAGTTGTATCGCAAGGCGAAGGCGGACTACTGGGCATGGTGCTACATCCCGATTTTAGCACTACTCCTGAGGTGTTTGTAGCCTATAATTATCTTAAGAGCGGGGCTTATACCAAAAAAATAGTGAAGTTTACCTATAACGGTACAACGCTTACTAACCCTCAGGTTCTGCTGGATAACATTCCGGCATCCAGTATTCATAACGGCACGCGCCTGGCAATATCTCCGGATAAAAAGCTATACATTACCAGTGGCGATGCTTCAATATCATCAAGGGCTCAGGACAAAACCAATTTCGCAGGCAAAATTCAACGCATCAATTTAGATGGCAGCATTCCGGCAGATAACCCGATACCAGGCAGCCCGCTTTGGAGCTATGGTCACCGCAACCCGCAAGGTTTGGTATTTGTGAATGACCGGCTTTACAGCTCAGAACATGGAGCCAGTACCAATGACGAAATCAATATCATACAAAAAGGGCGCAATTTTGGTTGGCCAAATGTTGAAGGTTTCTGCGATAACGGAACCGAACCTTCATTCTGTACTGCCAATAATGTAGTCGAACCCATTTTTGCCTGGACACCAACCATTGCCCCATCGGGTATTGATTATTATAATAATGACGCTATTCCCCAATGGAAAAATTCCTTGCTGCTGGCCGTGCTAAAAGATTCAGAACTATTGCAGATAAAGTTAAATACTGCAGGCGATAAAGTAGAAGTTGTAAATACATTTTATAAAAACGCTTATGGCCGCATGCGAGATGTTGCCATATCGCCGGATGGCAAAGTTTATATTATAACAAGTAATGGAGGTAATGACAAGATAATAGAGGTTAGCAAAGGGTAGTAGGCGGTTTGCAGTTAACAGGTAATACAAACGGTTAACAAGCAATTGACTAAAGTAATTATTTAGAACATATCCAAATAACAATTGTACAAACCTCTGACTTTAATAGCTGTTTATATTTTGTAAATTCGCCGCTACAGCCGGAAACGGTTTGCATAAGTCCTTTTTTACTACACTAAAAATCAAACAACATGGCTTTTGATTTAGACATGATCAAAAAAGTTTATGATCGCTACAGCACCCGCGTGGATGCTGCCCGTAAAGCGACCGGTAAACATCTTACTTTAACCGAAAAAATATTATACGCTCACCTTACCGAAGGTGATGCTAAACGTGCTTTTGAACGCGGTACCGACTACGTTGACTTTGCACCAGACCGCGTGGCTATGCAAGATGCTACTGCACAGATGGCATTGTTGCAGTTTATGCAGGCAGGTCGTCCGCAGGTGGCTGTACCATCAACCGTACATTGCGATCACTTAATACAGGCTAAAGTTGGCGCAGTTGCCGATTTAAACACCGCTGTTGATATAAACAGGGAAGTTTATGATTTCCTTGCATCTGTATCAGATAAATATGGTATCGGTTTCTGGAAAGCTGGTGCGGGTATTATTCACCAGGTAGTATTAGAGAACTATGCTTTTCCGGGTGGTATGATGATCGGTACCGACTCACACACACCTAATGCTGGTGGTTTAGGTATGATTGCCATTGGTGTTGGCGGTGCCGATGCTTGTGATGTTATGGCCGGTTTGCCATGGGAGCTAAAATTCCCTAAATTAATTGGTGTTAAATTAACCGGTAAACTTTCTGGTTGGACATCAGCAAAAGACGTTATCTTAAAAGTAGCCGGTATCCTTACTGTTAAAGGTGGTACAGGCGCTATTGTTGAATATTTTGGTGAAGGTGCACGTTCACTTTCTGCAACAGGTAAAGGTACCATCTGTAACATGGGTGCAGAGATTGGTGCAACCACATCTATCTTTGGATACGATGAAAAAATGGCTGCTTACCTGCAAGGCACACAACGTGCTGATATTGCTGAGCTAGCCAATGCCGTTAAACAACACTTAACCGGCGATGACGAGGTTTATGCTAACCCTGAGCAATATTTTGATCAGGTTATTGAAATCAACTTATCAGAACTTGAACCACACGTTAACGGTCCGTTTACTCCTGATTTGGCTTGGCCTATATCTAAATTCGCTACAGCTGTACGTGAAAACAACTGGCCTACTACATTAGAAGTAGGTTTAATTGGTTCATGTACCAACTCATCATATGAAGATATTACCCGTTCGGCATCTATTGCTAAACAGGCTATTGATAAAAATTTACAAACAAAGGCCGAGTTTACCATTACACCAGGATCAGAACTGGTACGTTACACTGTTGAGCGCGATGGTTACTTAG
>JAQBNY010000225.1 GCA_028288315.1 Mucilaginibacter sp. | reverse complement strand
CAATTATGAGTGTAGCTGCACCCTTAAAGTATAGGATACAATCAATTGATATTTTACGTGGCGTTATTATGCTGATAATGGCGCTTGACCATACACGTGATTTTTTTCATATTGGAGCATTAACTTATGATGCAACCAATATGGCAACAACCACACCCATTTTGTTCTTTACCCGGTGGATAACCCATTTTTGCGCCCCTACATTTTTATTTCTAAGCGGCATATCTGCCTACATAGCCGGCACCCGTCGTACAAAAAAGGAGCTAGCTTGTTTTTGATAAAGCGCGGTTTTTGGTTATTGTTTGTAGAAGTTGCATTGATAACTTTTGCATTAACACTTAACCCTTTATATAATGTTTTCCTTCTGCAGGTGATATGGGCCATAGGCGGGAGCATGATTGTACTTGGATTACTGATTTGGCTGCCCTTACCTTCCATAGCTGCAATAGGCATAGTCATATTTTTTGGACACGATATTTTAGACTATATAAAGCTGCCTGAAACAGGAGCTGGGAGTGTAGTTATGAAAATTTTATTTACTGCTAAAGCGGCTTTAGTTCCGTTAGATAATAACCACTTCTTAATTGTCCTGTATGCCCTTTTACCATGGACGGGTGTAATGTTAATAGGTTATGTATTTGGTACTATATACACACCGGGATTTGATGCTGTGAAACGGAAAAGAATACTGATAGTTTCGGGCCTTGGCTTGCTGGTGCTTTTCCTGATCTTGCGCACAGGTAATATATACGGAGATCCGGCTCCGTGGCTGGCGCAGCGTAATGGTGTGTTTACTGTATTGTCATACTTTAATTTATCCAAATACCCCCCATCGCTGCTTTATTTATGCATGACCCTGTCGCCTGCATTACTTATACTGGCATTCACCGAGAAAACCAAAAACAAACTGACTGATATTTTTGCTGTTTATGGCAGCGTACCGTTCTTTTACTACATATTGCACTTTTACCTCATCAGAGTGTTTACTGTTATCAGTTTTTATGCTTTAGGGTATAACTCGTCACAAATTATTTCAAAAGAAAGCGGGTTTCTATTTACACCAAAAGGAGCGGGATATAATTTAGGTGTAGTTTATTTAATATGGTTAACAATCATACTATTACTCTATTATCCATGCAAATGGTTCTCTAATTACCGCAAAACCCATCACCAGTGGTGGTTGAGTTATTTGTAAGAAATTAAGCTTTTATGTATTGCTGAATAATTTGTTGCAATTGGTTGGCTTGCATTACACCGCTTTGTCGCCATTTGCTTTGCCCGTTTTGGAATACCATTAACGTAGGTACACTTTGTACATTATAAGCGCGGGCAGCGGCGGGGTTTTTATCTATATCTATCTTTATGATACTAACCTTATCTCCCAGAGCATCTTTAACCTGTTTCAAAATAGGCGGCATCATTTTACACGGCCCGCACCACTCTGCCGAAAAATCAATTAATACGGGTTTGTCTGATGATATAATATCCTGGAAGTTTGCCATGGGTTTATCTCCTTTTAGTTATAACCATAATTGGGGAAATACGTTTTAGGAAATGTGTTTTATGAGCCGATTTGACATAAAGATGATTAGCGCTTGTTAAGTTATATAGCTTCTGTTTTCTAAATCTTAGAATAAGTCGGTTGTTATTATTGGGCGTTCCCTGCGGTCGGGCTTTATGCTCATACTGCACAGGGCATTAGCCACAGGCCGGTATCCGCGCCAATCCCTAACGCCAAGCTAATTGTACTTAATAAAAGTCAAAGTATCTAGGGTATTTGGTATTTTAATCCTCGCCCCCTCGGGCTACCGCTTTGTAGAAAAGAACGAATAGAATTCTTTGCTCCGTAGGGGCCACCCATATTTACAATTAAAACAATCTAATACCCTTCAATGCAACACCTTCTTCAAATTTTTTTCTGGTTGCAGGTAATGGCTATCTTCCATCCAGTCGGCCAGGCGTTGGGGCCAATTATTTATTGACTTTAGTTTTCTGTTGGTGCCCATATTAAAAGCATGATCTCCCCTTGCGTACAAGTGCATCTCTACAGGTACTTTGGCATCGCGGTAACGCTGTAAAAGCTGTATCAATGGCAGAGAGCAGCAAGCATCATCATTCGCAGCTACTAAAAAGGCTGGCGGGGCATCAGTACTTATAACATCAGGTATATAGGATGGGCCGGGATAAACCTGTATAATAAAGTTTGGCTTAGCATTGGCACGGTCTATCGGGTCGGCAGCTTTGGGGTCGCCCTTGGTATCTTTAAATGCAACCATATCAACCACCTCACCACCTGCCGAAAAGCCCATCATACCTATCCGGTTGGTATCAATGGCCCATTCTGCAGCACGGCTGCGAACTAAACGCATGGCACGGTAACCATCTGCTTTGGCATGCACATCAATTTTATAAGGCGACAAGGTATCACGCCCTAAACGATATTTCAACACAAATACGGTAACACCAATGCTGTTAAAAAACTTAGCCGGTGCCACACCTTCTGCGTTATATACCAACAAGCGATGGCCGCCACCCGGGCAAATAACTACTGCCGCGCCATTTGCTTTATCAGCAGGAGGGGCGAAAACGGTTATTGATGGATTGTGAATATTCTTCACCCAATAATCTTTAGCCTGTTCGGGTTCGTTACGCCGGTTCTCAAATCCCGGTGCGCCTTTTGGCCATAGCGGAATAACAGTTTGCGCGTTTGCCACAAATGAACTAAGCAACAAAATAACTAAAGCTTTAAAGGAAACAGGCAAGACTTTCATGATGATAACAATTAAGTTTACGCCCTAACTCATATAACGTTTCCACCACTCCGAATTGTAGTGAGCTTTAACATCAACTGGTTGACCGGGCTCTGGTAAAAATAACTTAATATTTTTCTCTTTGCCATATTGTATCAACTTTTCTACAGGCTCGAACCAGGCATGTAATGCCAGGTTAAAAGTTCCCCAGTGTATGGGCATCATAATATTACCCTTTAATGCAATGTGAGCGTTTGATGCATTATCAGGTCCCATGTGTATGTCAGGCCAGTTATCGCCATAAGCGCCTATTTCAAGCATGGTTAGGTCAAACGGGCCAAAGGCTTCGCCAATATCAGCAAAGCCCGGAAACCAGCCGGAATCTGCACCGTAAAATATATTGTGCTGCTGCCCTTTTATTACAAACGATGCCCACAAGGTTTCATTACGGTTTACAATCCCCCTGCCCGAAAAATGCCTTGCGGGAGTGGCCGTAATATTGCAATTGCCTATCATCACACTATCGCCCCAATCAACTTCATGTATATGGTTTTTAAGAATGCCATAACTTTCCAGGTAGGCAGATACACCTAATGGTGTTATAAATTGAATGTTTTTATTCGCAAAGAATTTTATTGTTTTGCGGTCAAGGTGGTCATAATGGTCATGTGATACAATCACTACATCAAGTGGTGGAAGGTCTTTTAATGCCAGGGGTGGGGCAAAAAATCTTTTCGGGCCAAAAGAAGCAGAGAATGATACCCTTTCGCTCCAAACCGGATCTGTTAATATCCGGATGCCATCTATCTCGATCAGCAAGCTGGAATGTCCCAGCCAAGTTACCCGTAAACCACCATCAGGCAGTGTTTGGTAAATAGCTTTATCGGTATTAAAAGGACCCAAAGGCTTTTTGGGTATGCTTTCGGCCTTATTATTAATGTAGTCCTTTAAAATTGGGATTAATTTATCAAAACCAGCCTCATGGGTAGGTATGGGATTTAAAAACTTCTTTCCTTGCTTACTGGCACCAATTAAATTCATAAGTATTTTTTAATATAAGTTTAGCTGTAATTATTTACCAAGAAAAGCGATTGTAGCATCACAAAATTGTAGTAGCATGGCAGGAAGGGTGTTTTCAAGGTAGGGGTGTGTGGCATTAAACACATGGTCGGCCCCCTCAATTACAACAAATTCGGCGTTCGGTTGGGCCGTATGTAATTCTTCTGCATGACTTAATGGTACGCTGGTATCTTTATCACCGTGTACAATTAACCAGGGCTGCTTTATGCCAGCAGCTTTACCCTGTATATCCAGCCTTTCCGCATTTTTTTCTACGTCGTATAACAGGCTTACTTTATAAGGCATATTTTGCCCCGTACGTGAATTAGGCATATACATCACTCCCTGTAGTTTCCATTGTGCTTCGGCCTGTTTGGGCCAAAGATTATAAAAACTGGAGATTGCTGCCATAGTTACCAATTTTGTGATGCGCTTATCCTCGGCAGTTTTAATGATACTGATACCGCCGCCCATGCTATGACCCATCAGGTAAATTTCCCTAACGGCAGGCATGTAGGAACCACCACAAACAAAATCTATCACCGCATTCAAATCATCCAATTCTATGCTGAAAGTGTTATCGCCAAAAGCGATCAGGTCGGCAAATTCTGTAGGGTTATCTGTTGTTGTACCATTATGCGAGAAGTTGAACTTTAAAAAGCGAAACCCGTTTTCGGCAAAATACCGGGCAACCAGGTTATGTGTGCCCCAGTCTTTAAAACCGCGTATACCATGCGCAAAAATCACCAGCGGCGCTTTTGGGTTGGTATCATCAAAAGTAATATCGGCCAGCATGCCACGGCCTTTAGCTCCGGGTATAGTATAAAAGTTTTTGCGGATCATAGGATACGAAATTAGTAATGTTTCGTATAGTTAGCTAAAACCAGAGTTTGAATTTTTTACAAGTAATAACAGATCAGTTTATATTTTCTTCCCGTTAAACGTTATTCCATATAAATCTGTACGCCTGTCTTTTAAATTTTGCACGCTGCCATATTCATGCAATTCATCTAAACTTGAGAGGTCTACATCTGCTATAACTATCATTTCACTGTTTGGAGTAGCCTCTGACTGTATTCCGTTTGTTGGAAAACCAAAATCAGAAGGGGTAAATACCGCCGACTGCGCATAAGAAATACCCATGTTATTTACGTTAGGCAGGTTACCTACACAACCGGCAATGGCCACAAAGCATTCATTTTCTATAGCACGTGCCTGGGCGCAAAACTTAACCCGGTTATAACCATTTTGGGTATCGGTTAAAAACGGTACAAAAAGTATTTGCATGTCCTGACTGGCCAGGATGCGGGAAAGCTCAGGAAATTCAACATCATAGCATATTAGGATGCCTATTTTACCGGCATCGGTATCAAATGCTATTACCTCATCGCCGCCGCGCATACCCCATGAGCTAATCTCTGCCGGTGTAGGATGTATTTTTGTAGTTTCTTCCATACTCCCGTTACGCCTGAAAAGGTAGGATACATTATATATCGAATCCTCTTCAATCTTGGGCATACTACCGGCAATTATATTTACATTATAAGATACGGCCAGCTTTGAAAACTCTTCAACAATAGGTTGTGTATATTTAGCAAGTTCGCGCATTGCCTTAGCGGCATCCATATGATTATAGTCTGCCATTAACGGCGTGTTAAACAGCTCAGGAAACAAAAGAAAGTCCGATTGATAATCGCTTACTGCATCAACAAAATACTCGGCATGTTTCATTAATTCGCTAATGTTGCTGTAAGGCCGCATTTGCCATTGTACCAAACCAATACGTACAACCGTTTTGTTATTAATTACTGAGCTTACTTCTTCATAATAAACATTGTTCCACTCAATTAATGTAGCAAAACCCTTAGAGCGACTGTCTTCGGGCAAATAATTGCGTAATATTTTCCGAACGTGGAAGTCATTGGCTAGCTGAAACGATAAAGTAGGGTCATAAATTTCTTTATATTTTACCTTATCAATATATTGACGAGGGGTAAGCTCGCTTTGATATTTTTGATAATTGGGAATACGGCCGCCAGCTATGATACTTTTTAGGTTCAGTTTTTCACATAATGCTTTGCGGGCTTCATACAACCGGCGGGCAAGGCGCAGTCCGCGGTATTTAGGATGAACAAAAATGTCTATCCCATACAATACATCGCCTTTATCATTATGCGTTTTAAACGTGCTATCACCTGTTATTTGTTTGTAAGTATGATTATCACCAAACTTATCATAATCAACAATTATTGATAGGGCGCAGCCTACAACCTCGTTATTAACGGTGACGCATATTTGCCCTTCTGGAAAAATCTTAATAAGCTTTTTTATAGATGCAGCATCCCAATAATCCTCATCCATATCCATGTAGGCAGATTTCATCGACTTTTTCAGCTCCTGGTAGTCTTGTACATCCAGGTTACGCATTTCAATACTTTGCAGATCCATTTTGCTGTAACTCAATTAAATGGTAATTGTTTGTTTTTGATATCAAGTAGAGATATCAAACTCATTTATAACCTAACAAAAAGGTGCATGAACTACCATTTACATATACCAGAATAAAGGCTATCAGCTACTCATGTGGCAACCTTACAGGTTTTGGAGCGTATCAATAACAGAGCAAACAGAATTTTGGAAAAACCGGCAATAAAATAATCGGCTACCCAAGTTATAAGGCTGATTTTTTTTAATATTTGCATTTATATGACGCATATATTTTGAAAAATGAGATTTTAACAAAATAGAAGGGAATAGATTAAGGAATGCACCTAATTTATAAACATTCTAAATACTTCTGTTTGACATATCCTTGACATTGGATCCTTCAGCGAGTGTTACTTTTGTTGGGTCAAATTAAAAACTGCTTTGAAGTATTTAAAGGTAATAGCTTTTACGCATAAACAGATTGAGCTTAAGGAATTAGGGAGATTGGTGATTTGCCAGGAAAATCTGACTGATAAGCTTAATGATGTTAAAGAACGTTTTGGCATTGCCGAAATATTCTACCTTTCTACCTGTAACCGTGTTGAATTTGTTATGTCGACCCAGCAGGTTGTTGACAAAGAATTTGCACGTGGTTTTATCGAAGCATTGGAAATTGGCCTGTGCTCGCACTCCACCAGTATATTCTTAGATGCGGCCTCAATTTACGAGGGACAGGAAGCAATGAACCATTTGCTGCGTACATCGTGCTCATTAGAAAGTTTAATTGTTGGTGAAAAAGAAATTTTAGCCCAATTACGCAAGGCTTATGAAAATTGCAAAGAAGCTGGCTTAACCGGTGATTCACTGCGTGTGGTGATGGGGTGTATTGTTAAAACAGCTAAAGAAGTTTATACACATACCAATATTTCAAAAAATCCTATTTCGGTTGTGTCATTGGCATACCGTAAGTTAAAGGATTTGAAATTATGTTCTAATGCCCGTATTCTTATAATTGGTGCAGGCGAAACCAACAGGAACATCTCTAAATATCTTCAAAAACATAAGTTTTCTAATTTTTCCGTATTCAACCGTACGCTTGCTAACGCGCAGCAATTAGCTAACGATTTAGGAGGCGAAGCTTTTGAATTGGCCGATCTTAAGAATTTTAATAAAGGGTTTGATGCTATCATTACCTGTACATCGGCAGTGGAGCCTATCATAACAACTGAAATTTATACTTCTTTACTAAACGGAGAAACCGGTAAAAAAACAATTGTTGATTTAGCCATACCAAATGATACCGCCCCCGAAGTGCTGGAGCAATTTGATGTGAACTTTATTGAAGTACATTCCCTAAATGAGGTTGCCAAAAAGAACCTGCAGGAACGCTACCAGGAACTGGTACATGCAGAAGCCATAATAGAGCAAAATATTGCTGAGTTTTTAGTGATGCTAAAACAACGCCGTGTTGAACTGGCTATGCGCCAGGTGCCCGAAAAGATAAAAGAGATTCGTAACAATGCGGTAAATACCGTGTTTGCAGATGAAGTGAACGGCATGGACAAAGAATCGCGCGAGATACTGGAGAAAGTGATCAACTACATGGAGAAAAAATATATCAGCGTTCCGATGATCATGGCTAAAGATATCCTCATCAATAATAACTAAGCTTTCTTAATCTTTTATTGATATAGCTTATCAAAAGTATATTTCTCTACACATCTTATTAATTTCTCTTCTTTTAAAGTTTTAATTCCTCTTTTTGCCTGCTACACCCACATAAGGGTCATATTGTTGCAATTAGATGCAATTCCTGCCAATCGCATTCCTTATCATCCCCATAAAAAATTAAATTTGCGGTAAATATTTAACTCTTGGACAGAAAAGTAATAATAGGAACGCGTGGCAGCGAATTAGCTTTATGGCAGGCAAACTTTATAAAGGATTGTCTTGCTGATATTAACATTACCGCCGAACTTAAAATTATAAAAACCCAGGGCGACCGTATCCTCAACCTAAGCTTTGATAAGTTGGAGGGTAAAGGTTTTTTTACCAAAGAACTTGAAGAAGAATTACTGGCAGGCAGCATTGATATTGCGGTGCATTCGCATAAAGATCTGCCCACTGAAAACCCTCCGGGACTCATTATCGCAGCAGTTTCAGAACGGGAAGATCCGGCTGAACTGTTGTTGATCTTGAAAGATTGTGTTGATGTGCGCCAAAAGCTATCCGTTAAGTTCGGTGGTTTGGTGGGTACATCATCTAACAGGCGCAAGGCACAATTACTGGCCATTCGCCCCGACCTGGAAATAGATGAACTGCGTGGCAATGTACCAACCCGTATTGGTAAACTACGCGATGAAAAATATGATGCCATTATGCTGGCTAAAGCAGGTGTTACCCGTTTAGGTATTGATCTGAGCGAATTTCATGTTGAGGAACTTACCGCAACTGAATTTATACCCGCTCCGGCACAAGGCGCGCTCGCTATCCAAATTCGCGAGAGCGATCATGCACTATTTGAAACTTTACAAGCATTAAACCACCCTGATGTAGCTGAGGAAATAGCACTGGAACGCGGCGTATTAAAAATGTTTGGAGGCGGTTGTCATTTACCTCTTGGTGTTTACTGCCGCAGAGATGAAGGCAAGTTTCAGATATTTACTTCAAAAGCAGATGATGGCGAGGGTTTCCCCGACAGACTGTTTATTGAGACCGATACTTTAGATGGGGTTACAGATAAGATAATTGCCAGCTTTGCTAAAGATCGTAAGTTCCCTAACAAAGTATTTATCTCACGAGATATATCAGCTACCAGCTATTTCCGCAGGGCGCTGGAGAAACATAAGATAGAAATAGAGGCGCGCTCATTGATACGTACCGTACCGGTTATTACCAAATTTGATTCGTATATATTACGCAATATGGATTGGGTGTTTTTCACCAGCAAAAACGCTGTGGAATACTTCTTTAAATTGGGCCCGTCTTTTCCTAAAAAGGTAAAGTTTGGGGTAATGGGTACAGGATCTGAAGATATGTTGCGCCGTAACGGCCACTTTGCCGACTATGTTGGCGATAGTAATGACACTGCAGATGTAGCTGAAGATTTTGCCCAACTGGCCAACGGAACTCATATATTGTTCCCTGGAGCTGATAGCCCCATGGGAAGCATTCAGCAGGGCCTGTCTGCCGATACAAAAATTATTAACCTGCCTGTTTATGAAACGGTGCTGGAAGAAAACGTGGAGGCAAGCGGTGCAGAGG
>JAQBNY010000183.1 GCA_028288315.1 Mucilaginibacter sp. | reverse complement strand
GGCATTTCACCATATAGTATAAAAGTAAGCCTTAACCCTGATCTTTGATCGTCCACCCGTTACAAGCCCTATTTGCTGAAGACTGTTATCTCACCAACGGCCTGAATTAGCTTTCTTTTAGTCTGTTTTTTATCCTTCATAAATACTCAGATTTAACTAAGTACATTTTACGATAGAAAGGCTATAGGGTTATCCAACCAACCGCTGTCTAAAAACGCGGCATCCTCTTATTTGGTTCGATACTTTTCGCTGATAAACTTTCTGATAGCGGCTAAGTCAGTTTCCGTAACATCGACTAGTTTTTTTGAGCGGTTGTCGAAATACTGCTTCAATACCTTGTATGTACTATCCCAATTGGCAAAAGTACCATCAGAACTGCGACGCTCTTTAGTCAGTTTTCGCGAAGTAGTCCAAAAATGAGATATCAGTTTGCTTACTACCGAATTTGCTGTAGTTAGAATTGGTAAGCTCGACCTCAGTATTGAGGCGGATTTTTTCAGCAAGGCGTTTTACATCTGCGTTGCGGATTTTTTCAGCGTCGGTCTTAGGCTTTATCAAAGTGTAAAGCTTTAGGGATTTGGAAGTTCTTTTACCATCGCGGTAGATGTCTAAATTCCAGCTGTATCTGCCGGTGTTAGTTGTTTTTTTTCTTAGGGTTACACTCATCGTTTTTGTAATTTCTGTACGATGATAAAATTACTATCCAGAAACCTAAATGAAAAAATTTATTTGAAATGAATATTTGATTTACAGATATTTATGAAAAAGAATACAAATAAATGAAAATGAATGAAAAGCCATGAAGAGGGTTATCGAACAATGATTTTTGTTTCAAATTTGTAACTCGATCAATGGAGTTACAAATTTGAAACAAAATTGAGGCTATTAAATGAAAATCCGTGATAATGGATAAAACATAACTTGTTGTAAACCAACAATAAATGAAAAGAAATAACAAGGCATGAAGCCCATCCTATTTCGATACAGAAAGTAACATTTAACTGATTATCAGTTATTTACAACGTTTGAGTTACAAATGAGTAACAAATATATAAGATAATGAAAAATGTTAATAACTCATAATTTTTTATTCACAAATATTTTAAACGCAATAATCTAATTCTTCAATTTGCATTTAGTTGTTTTCTATTCTATATAATTTAATTCGCATAGAGTTCAATAAGTGTTAATCTATTAAACTATAGGCTGTATTTCGACCCCCACCTGTTTCCTTTTCCAATATGCCTTTTTCAATAAGATCTTGTATATCCCTTAGCGCAGTATCCGAAGAACTTTTTGTCATTTTAGCCCATTTCGTAGTGGTTAGCTTACCGTAAAATTCATCAAGCAACTTACTGATCATATATTGCTGACGGCTATTTAATGAAACTTCGCGATTCTTTTCCCAAAATTGAGTTCTGTTTACAACGGCAGATAAAGTCTCTTCTGTGTGATCCATAGCATGAAATAAGCAATCTAAAAACCAGCTTAACCAACGGGTAATATCCAGATCGCCTTTCTGTGTTTGTTCCAGCATATCATAGTAAGTAGCTTTTTCCTGTAATATTTGGGCTGACATACTATAAAAACGCTGAGACGTTCCGTCCGCGCGGGCAAGTTGCATATCGGTAATAGCTCGGGTAATACGACCATTGCCGTCATCAAATGGGTGTATGGTTACAAACCATAAATGCGCTATTGCTGCCTTTAATACCGCGTCGGTAGTAGGTTCAGCATTAAACCAATTTAAAAAAACCTCCATTTCAGCGGGCAACTGTTCGGCTTCGGGTGCTTCAAAGTGTACCTTCTCTTTCCCCATTGCCCCTGAAACAACTTGCATTGGGCCAGCTTCCGGGGTACGCCAGGCAGCTACCGTGATTCTATGCATACCACTTCTTCCGGTGGGGAATAAAGCTGCGTGCCAATCGTATAAGCGATCTGCGGTCAAATCATCAGTATAACTCTGGGTTGCATCTAACATCATTTCCACCACTCCGTCCACGTTTCGGTCGGTAGGCACTGCCCCAGCTATTTCTATACCTAACCTGCGTGCTATCGAAGATCTCACCTGATCGGTGTTAAGCTTCACCCCTTCTATTTCGCTTGACTTGGTAACATCCAATGTCAAGGTATCTAATACTGTATTCTCTTGCATCTTAAACCCAGCAGAACTCATTAACCCTAATATACGTCCCTGTCGGTGTCGTATTTCACCCAAACGAACATGTATTGCTTCGGTGTCCCAAGTGAACGAAGGCCAGTCTTTTAATTGATGGATATACATATTTTTGGCAATTATCCGGTAAATATATTTATTTTTCTCCGCAAATTTGCGGACTTTACAATACTTATTCTCCGCACTATATTGAATAAGTAAGCAATATCACTAATAATCATCATGCAAAGCCTCAATTTCACTCGCGAAGCACCCCAAATAAACCATCTAATCGCATTCTTCTGGTGACCTGCGGGTGACCTGCAAGGCAGGAAATCAACAGGTCATCATAAAGCTTATAAGTTACTGTTATTGAGCTTGTTAAATACTTAAACATCTTGATAACGGCGGGATATGTAACTAATTTTATTCACTTTAAAAGCTTTTAGCGATGAACAAATCTTTTAACCTTCTCTTTTATGTAAAGAGATCAAAAATAAATGCGGACGGAACCGTTCCCATTTACCTTTATCACTGTGGACGGTTCACGTATTGAAGTCTAATCTAAACGTTATGTCAATCCCGACAGATGGAATACAAATGGACAGAAATAAAATAGCAACAGTGAGGATGTGAAAACGGTTAACGCCTACCTCAAAAGTTTGGAACGCCAGGTGTATGAGGTTCACCGGGATATGATTGAAAAAAAACTCCCTTTAACCGCTAAGCGGAAAAAGTCGGATGCGCCCGACTTCCGCTTGCTCCCCCGGTTTCGCCGACGGACCTATGCTGTTCCGTTGACCGGCTACCCGCTGCTTTGTGACTTCGTTATTCGGATACTTCTTTATACAATGCTCTTTCTCGATGCTTGCCCCCCATATAGCAAGTTAACTATTTCGTAAAGAACTACTAAATCAAACAGACAAGCAAACAGCATCAAAACCTTTGGATAAAAAAATCGTTGATAGCTTATTTAGCCATATTGGTTAAGTTCCCTCATGCACTTATGACAGGTGGCCATAGATGTGATCTTGCTGAATGCCATCAGAGCTTTCCGGCTCATTGCAAAGGGGTTTAGAAAGTAACGCTCCCTTCCATTGAATAACGGCGCAGTCAGCAAACTAATATGTACAATATTTAGCCGCTTATCATCGCTCAACTGCATGAGCAACTTGCTATAATTGGCAAGTTTTGACTCATATGGCCCTCATTTATTTTCTACAAGTCATGTTGATAATACCGATGAAACTCGCCTTTAAAAATATCAACCCGTTCGGGTCATCTGTCCAGTTGACCAGTGGTGTAAATGATATACAGGGCGCCAATGCGGAGTTGCGTGTTTTATGGGCTGTACAAACAGCTTAACCACTAAAAACAGCAAGCAGGTAGTTTTAATTTTTGGCGGATGACCAATTTATAACTGATATGCATAGACTGCTTTGCAATTGGATGAAAGATAACCAGTACAAATTTTTTATTAATTAACTATTTCAAACCTATAAGATCCTGCCTTAACCGGGTAGTCGCCTGTATTAATTACCGGCATTCCGTTCATATAAACTTTTGACGTTTTGCCAGATGGAAATTTTATAGTTGCCGATGAATTAGCAGGTACTGTTACGTTATATATAACCTTATTACCCTCCCTTGCCCACGAAGAAACGACCTTGCCATACCGACTATCGTGCTCAGCATTAAAGCTATTAAGCCCGCTCACAATATTGGGTTGTAACAATACGTTTTTAAAGCCCGGGTGCTGCTCATCAGGCTTTATGCCGCCCAATCCTTTAAAGAACCAGCCGCCTATCTCGCCAAACATCATGTGGTTTAATGAGATATCCCGCTTGGCCTGTATGTCCCAGTTCTCATACAACGTTGTGGCGCCATTCACTATCCACCATCCCCATGACGGGTAGGTATCCTGCGCAGCAAGTTTGTAGGCTGTTTCGCCCTGCCCGTTATCACTTAATGCACTTAATATGGCTTTGGCGCCCAGTACCCCGACATCCAGGTGCATCCCGTCTGCTGTTACCCTTTTTGCAAGGTTTACGGCAAGCTGTGCCCGGTATTGATCCGGAACTATGCCCCACTGCAGGGCCATACTTAATTCGGTTTGTACACCGCTGCCGTAAAGACAGATTTGTTTGTTAAAGTATTTACTGTTGATGGCCTGCTTTATTTTTTGGGCCAAAGCGCTGTAATAGACATAGTCTTTTTGGTTGCCGAAAAGCTTTGCTGCCTTTGCCAGGATATTGGCATCTACATAAAAGTAAACTGATGAGGTGTACTCTAAGGATGATGATGATTTAACAGGCACCCAGTCGCCCCTGCCAAAGGTGGTAAGGCCTTTGGGGCTGATGCTTTCCACATAGTTCACATAGGCTTTGATGTTGTCATAGTTATCTTTGAGTGCTTTGCTGTCACCATAAAACAGGTACAAGTTCCATGGTATAATGGCGATGGTGCTGGTCCAGTCGGTACCGTTGGCTGTTCCGTAACCCCATCCGCCGGTTGGGATAATATCCGGCAATACACCGTTCGGTTGCTGCTCGTCTCTATGGTCGGCCAGCCACTTTTCGTAAATGGTGATACCGTCATAGTTATACAGGCCGGTTTCTATGGCAAAGTGCCCATCCCCTGTCCAGCCGTTCTTTTCGCGCTGCGGGCAATCTGTTGGGTAACCAAAAAGGTTTGAAAGGTAAGAGTTATTGGTTGCCCACCATAATTTGTTGATCAGATCATTTGACGAGCTGATCCTGCCTACGGCAGGCACATCGCTGTGCATAAAATAGCCGGTAACATCTTCTTTATTGATCGTTATCGGTGTGCTGCTGGTTATTTCTGCATACTGAAAGCCTTTGTAATTGAACTTAGGCATAAATTCAACAGGGCCCTTGCCGTTCAGGATCACGATATCTGTTTGGAACGGGTCGGTATTATCTTTCGGGCGATAGTAAACATCTATGTTCGACATATCTAAGCGGCCGTTCTTATCAAGCCTTTCGCCGTGTTTTATCTTAACCACGGTACCGCTTTCGCCGTTTAGCTTTACTTTGGTAACGCCGGCTATATTCCGGCCAAGGTCTACCAGGTAAGTGGTATCGTTAAATTTACGGATGGTTTTGGCGACTATCTCTTCTACATTGCGGATAGGGTGCATGGTCTGGCTGACTATTTGCCTGGATGGTGCTGCGCGCAGTGATACTTCTTTCCAGTTCTTATCATCAAAGCCTGCCATGTTCCATCCGGGCATCTCCAGGCGGCTGTCGTAATGCTCGCCGGTGTATATACTGTTAAAGATTAAAGGGCCGGTTTGCGTTTTCCATTTATCGTTTGTTGCTACTGCTTCTTCTGTACCGTCTGTATAGGTTATCCTCAGATCCAGGCAGAAGGCAGGCCTTTGGCGCCAGGGGGCCCTGTCAAAGTTCCAAACGGCTATTGATTGATGGTTATACCAGCCGTTGCCCAGCAATACGCCTATGGCGTTATTACCGTTTTGCAGACTGGCGGTAACATCATAAGTTACGTAAAGGTTGCGCCTGTCGAACCGGGTGTACATGGGGTCCAGCCGGTGGTTACCTATCTTTTTACCATTGATGTATAGTTCGTATAAACCGGCTACGGCGATGTAGGCCCTGGCTGACCTTATCTTTTTGGCTGTTTTAAAGGTTTGCCTGAAGTAGGGTGCAGGTTTTGTATTGATGCTCTTGTTATCACTTATCCAGGCTCCTCGCCAGTTGCGCTGGTCCATCATGCCAGTTTCAAAACTGCTGATGGGGCTTGCGCTTATTGCTCTGCCATTGGCATCCCAAAGCATAACCTTCCAGTAATATTTGGTGAAGGGGACTAAAGGGCTACCGATATAGGTAATTAAACTCGCTGATGAAGCAATTTTTGCGGTACTCCAGCTATTACCTGTATTATGGCTAACTGCTATTGAATCTGTGCCTACAAAAAGCCGGTAAGCGCTTTGTGCCGCACCTTTTTTATCGTCCTTTAGCATCCACAACAATCGCGGATGCGCCTCATCAATTCCGATAGGGTTATTTAGGTATTCTGTACGCAAGCTTACCGGCTCTACGCTGGCTTGCGCCGTTACTTTCTGGCAAAATGCAACAGTTAAGGGTAATAAAAGGACAAGTAAAGTTTTGGATTTCATATAAAAGGTATCAGTGCCATTACATTATTAACCGCAATACGGCTAATAACTATCAGCAAAATTTAGTGTTAAAGCGTTTGTTTTAGGTTTTATCCTGAATATATTCTTATCTGTTAGTTTTAAAAACTCACCATTTGGCGTATAGATACTGTAGTTAAGACCCTGAAACTCGCAACTCACTTTAGCGCTGCCTATCTCCCGGAAAGGTAACTCCGCTTTTGCAGCTACGTTAAGATCTAAAAACCAGTTACTTGAGGCTTTACCGGCCACTTTTATCGTCAGTTGCTTTTCATCCAAATCCATCAGAAGCGTACCCTTGCCCGATTTAAGCGGCCACGAAATATGTAATTTACTTGGTACAGGATTAGTTACAGTAGGGTCACCTCCGGTCAATAACACTTCTTTACCGTTCTCTAATGTTTTAAACCTTAACCCACCTATATCATTAGGGGTGCTCCATAAATAACCATCAACAAAAGGCAGGGTATAAAAAGAACATACATTGGTCTCAACTTTTTTGGTGAGATAAGCTGATGGCAGTTTTTCATCAAACAAGTGTATATCCCTAAAACGCAGCGTTCCTTTGTCCCATAATAAATTTGCGCGATAAAACCGGCTGTTAAACCAAACGGTTTTTCGGTCGCTGCCTTTAAGATCTTCGTTCACGGTAATAGATGTAGCAGGTGTGGTTTTGTATCGCTTACGAAACCAGGCACCGGATTCTACCAGTGTTTCTACTTTCAATTTCTTCTCATCCCTAAGTTTAGCTATCAGTGGCATTTGTATCTCAAAGCCTTTTGACATGGCATCCCAGGTGAACGAATTTTCTTGCCCGGCCTGCGTATAGGCAAACTCCATTGATTCACCTTCAACCAGTTGCTTAAAAAACCAGTTTACCCAACCGGCATCTCCGCCGGCATCTTTGTAAACAGGTTCGAGCGTGATAACACCCTGCCAGGTGGTTCCAAAACCTGTATCGTATTGCCTTACAGGATCGCTCCCCAGCATACGAAAAATCGGTACCGGTATTTGATTTTTTTCATTTTGTGCCGGCATATATGAGTTTACTTTGCTTGGATAATATGCCTGGTTCCAATAACCGCCCCAAAGAGTATATCCATCTGTACCGTACTGATCTTTACAGTTACTTGATGCTACGATATGATATTTTTCATAAAGATAATTTAACGTGTGCTCGTCTATAAACCATGACCCAACCGATTTGGGATAATAACCAAATATCTTCTTAAAGTCGTGCATGTATACATCGGCCAGCTTTTCTCTTTCTTGGGGCATGTAACCTGTTGAAAATCCAATGTTGGCATGCCAATCCCACGGGTAACGACCGCGCCACTTTAAACCGGCTTTTTCAACCATAGGCTGGGGTATCTCCCACCAGGCGCCAATTTCAAATGAACCTGCCGGAAGGCCTTTAAGTAGCTTTTGATAACGGGCATCCATAAGTGCATCGTACTGCAGCAAAAATGTTCCGCGCAGTTTATACCTGTTCATAATCTTCACCTGCTTAACAACGGTTTGGTATAACACATCCTCTGTCACTTTTGGGTCTCTTGGTTCAAGCAGGCGGATAAAGTTTACGATGTTAACGATCTTAGGTTTGTACCTGGGCTTAGGTTTGATGCTAAATGCGCAAAGCGAACATACAAGGGCTATGCCCACAATTAAATAAATAGATATTGCTTTTAATTTCATCTTGGTAAAACTTTCAGGGCCGAACCTAACCGCACCCAAAATTTCAAACGTTTATAAAAAATCAATTTGGATATTATTTGATAATACGAACCATTTTAGGGCCGGTGACGACAGTTTTGATCTTACCATTCGCGACTTTAGTATGCTTTATTTTCACAATGCCATAGGGAGTTGGAAATGTTCCCTCAGCAAAGCTAAGGTCGCCTAGGTGCGGTTCTATCTTGATAACCCTGCAACCGGGCGCCATTACTTTAACACCCAGCACATATTCGGTTAACCAGGGTGTTGGCCCTGATGACCAGCCATGAGCCAGGCTGTTTCGGTAGCCTTTATAACTAAAATCACCATATTTGGCATGCAGATCTGTTTTGCCCTGTGGTACAAGTTCATCTATGCGTGCTGCATTTGGTATCCAGTTAATGTTAAAGTCTTCCCAAAAAGTGGTTGCGCCCAAAGCCAGCATGGGTCCCCAATAATTTTTTATGGCATCAATACCGCCCTGGTAATCGCCTGCTTTAGCCTTGGCAAGGAGCATGTAGTAGCCAAAGAAGGTAGAATAGTTTTGCACCCCACCTTTAGAGATCACCTCGTTTGCTTTTTGAGCAGGTAAAAGCCCCGATAAAGCCATTAATGCAGACGCCTGTTTGGAATCACCCGCATCAGGCACATTCTTTTTCAAGTGGGCTATTGCCTCAATACATTTTTTTGCGGTTAGCGGATCATCAAGCGTTTTACAAAGATCTGCACCAGCATCAAGCGTCATGATTAGCATGGCCTGCAGCCCCGCGTGTATAGCCTTTGGATCTTTGCTTGATGGCCAGTC
>JAQBNY010000166.1 GCA_028288315.1 Mucilaginibacter sp. | reverse complement strand
GGTTTTTATGGCATCATAGCTACGGTATTGCTTGCTCAGCTTCTTTAAAATAACCTTGGCATCAGCGTCTTTTTGAGCAAAAGCACTTGTAATGGCTAACGCTGATGTAAGTATTAATAGAGATAATTTCTTCATATTTTAGATATTTTAAGCCCTCAAGCAACTAAACTATTGCGGCTTGTAATAGTTTAGAGCAATTTCACTTTAATAAGTTTAATCGCGGGGTTTTTGCAGGGTTTCCAGATGGCGCTCCAGGCTATACTCGTCAGGATAAAGCACGTCACGGGCTTTGCTGCCTTCAAATGGGCCAACAATACCTGCCGCCTCCAGTTGATCAATAATACGACCCGCACGGTTATAGCCCAATTTCATTTTACGCTGAATGAGCGAGGTTGAACCTTGCTGATGCAATACAATTAAACGGGCAGCATCCTCAAACATCGGGTCGCGGTCATCAGGGTCAAACTCTTTGGCACTGCTTCCTGCTTCGCCTTCACCCACATATTCAGGTAAGAACATGGCGGTAGGGTAGCCGCGTTGGTTGCCAATAAAGTCAGATATTTTTTCAACCTCAGGAGTATCAACAAATGCGCATTGTAAACGTATCAGGTCGCTACCGGTTGATAATAGCATATCCCCGCGACCGATCAACTGGTCAGCACCGCCGGCATCCAATATGGTACGCGAATCTATTTTAGATAATACTCTGAAGGCAAGCCTTGCCGGGAAGTTGGCTTTAATAGTACCAGTAATTACGTTTACTGAAGGCCTTTGCGTAGCAATAACCAGGTGGATACCCACTGCACGGGCTAACTGAGCAATACGGGCGATAGGCTGCTCCACTTCTTTACCGGCGGTCATCATCAAATCGGCAAACTCATCAATTACCAGCACAATAAA
The DNA here is from genome assembly GCA_028288315.1 of Mucilaginibacter sp. Lineage (GTDB taxonomy): Bacteria > Bacteroidota > Bacteroidia > Sphingobacteriales > Sphingobacteriaceae > Mucilaginibacter. The sequence continues at coordinate 3,636 of JAQBNY010000166.1, read as the reverse complement.
TGGCAGGTAACGGTGTTTTTCCGGATCGCTGATCTTGCGGCTTACATATTTGGCATTGTATTCTTTCAGGTTACGTACCTGCGCGTCTTTCAGCAAGTCATACCGCTGATCCATCTCTATACAAAGCGAATTAAGCGTATTTACTACCTTTTTGGTATCGGTAATAATAGCATCGGCTTCATCAGGTAGTTTGGCTAAAAAGTGTCTTTCTATCTTACGGAAAAGGGTAAGTTCCACCTTCTTCGGATCTACCAAAACAAACTTCAGTTCTGATGGGTGTTTTTTGTAAAGCAAGGATACCAATATGGCGTTTATACCTACAGATTTACCCTGGCCCGTAGCACCGGCAACCAGTAAGTGAGGCATCTTGGCCAGATCGGCAATAAATACCTCATTTGAAATGGTTTTACCTAAAGCTATAGGCAGGTCCATCGTATTGTTCTGGAATTTTTCAGTAGCCAAAACAGAACGCATTGATACCATTTCGGGGTGCTGATTAGGTACCTCAATACCAATAGTTCCCTTGCCCGGCATAGGGGCGATGATACGAATACCCAAAGCTGCTAAGCTAAGCGCAATATCATCCTCTAAATTCTTTATCTTGGAGATACGCACACCCGGCGCAGGTATAATTTCATACAAGGTAACTGTTGGCCCAATGGTTGCCTTTATCTTATCAATTTCAATGTTGTAGTGGTTAAGCGTTTCAACAATTTTATTCTTGTTTGCTTCCAGTTCGGTAGAATCTACCGATATTTTGTTTGAACCATAGTTCTCCAACAGATCAAGCGTTGGATATTTGTATGATGCCAGCTCAAGCTTATGATCGTAAGTGCCAAACTGCTCAACCAGGCTTTTGGCTTTTTCGTCATCGCTTTTCTCAATGTTCATAACTGGGTTTGGCCTGGTTACATCAATGATTAGCGGTATCTCATTATCTTCTTCGGGTTCGTTACTTACAAAAGGATCCGGTGTTAAAACCAGAGGTTCATGAAACATTGGGTTTTGCACCATTGGCTGCTGTGTAAGCGGCACGGAATTAACCGTTTTTGGCAGGTTATCATCTTTTATCCGGTTGCCGTTTCTTGGCCACTCTACAGGCAATGAAGGCTCTTCTTCAACCAGGTCAACCGGTTCGGGTGATACATCTCCATCTACAGACATGGGCTCAACTGCTCTGTCGTTTAGCTTAGGAAGCTTAAAATCAATGTTATAAGCAATAATTAATACGGTTAAACCAGCGAAGATGAGTAGCCCGCCGGTGCCTGGTTCACCTACCTGGGCACTTAATAACCTATTGCTCCAAAAACCAAATTCGCCTTCTAAAAAGTGCGGATAATCAATAATAAACGCGTGGAAAAAACCTATGGTTATTGATAAAAAAACCATAGTGAACAATGTATAAGCCAGCATTTTGCTAACCGAAAAAAGTTTTATCTTAAACAGTAAACGGTAGCCTATAATAAAAAAGATAAACACAAACCCAAACGATGCTATACCAAACCACTCAAATATGAATTGGTTAGAAAGCAGCGCCCCGAATTTGCCCAGCCAGTTATCAACCACAGGGTTATTTACCCCGTTTTCCATCAATTCTTTGGTGGTTTTAAACAGGTTACCCCAGCCTCCGTTGGCTTTTGAAACATAGCTTTGGTCTTGCTGCCAGGTAAACAGGTATGAGGTAAAAGCGATGAGGAAAAATACCGAAAGCACCAAAAAGAACAGGCCAATGATTTTTATAGCACGGCCATCGCGAAGGTCAAATAATTGCAAACGCTCACCGGTCTCTTTTACTGGCTTTTCCCTTTTAAGTTTAGCCCCGGGTTCACGCGGCTGATTCTCTTCCTTAAAACTGTTTGATCTAAACTGGTTTCCTTTAATCGGCATCCTTAATATTAGCGTTTAATTGCAAATATAAAGTTATTAGATTAAACAGATATTTTTAATTTTTTGAAAGCTTAATTTAACTGTACACATATGCTGTTGATAACCTCGCGTTTGGGCAGGTAGCGGGGAGGCCCACCCTTAATACTACGGGTAAAGACAAATTATTAATCCACCGGTTCATTATTCAAACTGCAGTTCCCATTTGTCCTCACCGCCATCTACTACACGGAAAATAGTTTTTTGTACTGATCTATTACTGTCAGATGATGCGATTGTGATGGTTTCATGATCGTGGTACTCATCTGTTTTTGGTACCATAATGGCTGTCATTGATTCCGGATTGCCTGTTATAGTTATTGTTTTCATCTTTTATAGATTTAAGATGGTTTAACAAACTAAGCAGGAATTGGTTTCATGAGAGGGTGCATGCAAACCACAGATGCTTCACTACGTCAGCATGACAAAGTGCTATCTTGTTTCTCTGCTCTAATCTGTTGTCTCTCTACTAATGCTTTTTGCGTTTCAATAAACCACCGGTGGTATCATCAACGCTTTGTTGTACAATAAATGCGGATGGGTCTATTCTGAGTATTTCTTTTTTAATGAGCGGTACTTCCAGGCGGGTAGCTACAGTAAAAATAATTTCGCGTGGAGTATTGATGTGTCCATCTTTGCCATAACCACTTTTGCCCTGGTATACGGTTACGCCACGCCCAAGGCTTTGGGTAATGGCTAAACGTATATCTTCGCCTTTGGCTGATATTACTGTAATACCGGTGTATTGTTCCAGTCCATTAAGGATAAAATCAATCATTTTTGAAGCAGAGATATAAGTAAGAATAGAATAGAGTCCCGATTCGACACCTAATAGAAACACCGCCGCAGTGAAGATTACCACATTCAATATTAATATTACATCGCTTACACGTACTACCTGCGTTTTCTTACTTACCAGTAGTGCGGCAATTTCTGTTCCATCAAGCACCGCACCACCGCGAATGGCCATGCCAATGCCTGCACCAATAAACAATCCGCCAAAAACAGCAGTCAATAATTTATCAGGTGTTACATCCGGGAAGTGAACAAAGGCTAAACAAAGCGATAACCCAGCTATGGCTGTTGTGCTTTTTAAGGCAAACATGGTGCCCAATTTACGATAGCCCAAGAACAAGAAAGGAACGTTTATGATGAAGATAAGCACTGACAGTGGCAGCTGGGTAATATTAGCAAGTAATATAGATATACCGGTAACACCACCGTCAATAAAATGGCTGGGCAACAGAAATCCCTTTAATCCCATAGCGGCAGATAATATTCCAAAAAAAATTAATGCAATATCAATAAGGTGAGATCTGAATTTCATAGCACAATAAGTATGATGTGAGGTTAAGATAATAAAAATTGGCGAAAATCTCGGCTGTAATGAGGGATTTTAAAATCCTTCCTTCTTAATTATTGTTGAATAAGATTGATTTACCAACCACTCTTTAATCCCTCTTTTAACGCGGCCTGATAGTTTTCCAAATCAAAGGAGTATAGATAGGGAGCTTTGTGAGCGCCGCCTTTACGGGTTTGGGATAGTTTATTTAATATACCAAAACCTAGCATTCGGCGCTGAAAGTTTCGGCGGTCAAGCTTTTTATCAAGAATGGTCTCGTAAAGCTTCTGCAATTCGGGCATTGTAAATTCCTTAGGCATTAGGTTATAACCTATTGGCTGGTAGTTTAGCTGCAAACGAAGAGTGTCTAA
>JAQBNY010000163.1 GCA_028288315.1 Mucilaginibacter sp. | reverse complement strand
CTGGGGTCATGTTACCCATAGCAACTTGTACTTTGTTTTTAAAACCTGAGACCACTTTATCCTCATCAGCCATTAAGGCATCATAACCATCTTTAGCTACATCAGCAGGGTTAGCCATTGTTTGCTTGTCCTGAACTGCTTTACTCTCCAACATGCCTGCTTTTTTAAAGAAATCAGTATCTGTTACACCAGGTAATAATGCGGTAATAGTAATTTCAGTATCTTTAACCTCCTCACGAATGGCTTCTGTTAACGATAATACATAAGCTTTTGTAGCATGGTAAACTGCCTGCCATGGACCCGGTGTTGTGCTGGCTATTGATGCAACATTTAAAATTTTACCCTCATTACGGCTTACCATTTCCTGTAAAAAGTGCTTAGTTAAAATGGTAAACGCACCAATATTTAAGTCTATAATTTTTAATTCACGGTTAATGTCATTGTCTTTAAATTGGCCGTATACACCCTGGCCAGCATTGTTTACAAGCACATCAATTTGTATACCGGTTTGCCTAACATCATTGCAAAGTGAAAATACTTCATCCCGATTAAACAGATCCTTAGCAATGGTGATCACATCTATACCATTTTGCTTTAATTCATTGGCGGTCTCATCAAGTTCCTGCTGGTAGCGGGCTACAATTATTAGGTTATATTGATCTTTTGCAAACAGCTTAGCCAACTCTTTGCCTATCCCACTGGTTGCGCCGGTTATCAGCGCGTATTTGCTTGCATTACTCATAGTTTTATTATTTAATTGTACTGTTTAATAAAGCAATTATCAAGCCGAGCCAATTATAAAAACGTTTTTAATGATAGTTAACCATTCACTACTTCTCCTCCGTTAATGTGTAATACCTGCCCGGTGATAAACGATGAATCATCTGATGCCAGGAATACATATGCCGGCCCTAATTCTGATGGTTGTCCGGCACGTTTCATAGCCGTTTCATTACCAAATTCTTTTATCTTTTCTTCATCAAAAGTGGATACTATTAAAGGTGTCCAGACAGGGCCTGGTGCAACAGCATTAACCCTGATATTTTTCTTTACCAGATTAGTAGCCAGTGATCTTGTAAATGTTGTTATTGCCCCTTTTGTTGACGAATAATCAATGAGGTTTGGTGATGAGCGATAGGCGGTAACAGATGTGGTATTGATAATCACATCTCCTTCCTGCAAATAATCTAAAGCAGCCGTTGCAAAATGGAAATAAGCAAAAATATTGGTCTTAAAAGTAATTTCCAGCTGCTCTTCGGTTATGTCTTTAAATTCCTTTTGTGGCATTTGCATACCGGCGTTGTTTACCAGAATATTTAACCCACCCAGTTCTTTAGCGGTTTGTTCAACAGCACTTTTGCAAAAATCACGATTCTTTACATCGCCTTTTATAAGCAGGCATTTTTTACCTGCAGCTTCAACAAGCGCTTTTGTTTCGTTGGCATCTTCATCTTCTTCCAAATAAACTATTGCCACATCAGCACCTTCTTTTGCATAATGTACCGCAACAGAACGGCCAATACCACTATCGCCGCCGGTAATAAGGGCTATTTTCCCTTGCAGTTTACCAGCTGCTTTATAATTCGGTTTTATATATTCTGGCTGTGGATCCATCTCGGCTTCAACGCCTGGTTGATGATCTTGTTTTTCAGCTACCTCTTCACCTTGTTTGTTCTCCATTTTTATATGATATATAATTTTTGGAATACTCCTAATTATAAATGTTTATTAACTTTTATCAGTTTTATTATTTACAACACGAACCATTAAATTATAGTTTTAAGAAATTTAATTAAATTAATGGTTATATAAAGTAGAGGCTGGATGTACCGTTAAACAACAGAGTTAGTATACTTTGCGGCTAAAATTCAGCATACCTGAATAAAGTATTAACTTCACCGCCGAATAAACTTTGCTTCAAAATGAAACTTCATACCATTGATACAGGCTTTTTTAAACTTGATGGTGGCGCTATGTTTGGCGTAGTGCCTAAGTCTATCTGGCAAAAAACCAACCCTGCTGATGATAATAACCTTTGCACCTGGGCGATGCGTTGTTTATTGATTGAAGATGGTAACCGCCTCATATTGATAGATACTGGCATTGGTAATAAGCAAAGTGAAAAATTCTTTAGTTACTATTATTTACATGGTGCTGCTACGCTTGATAGCTCGTTAAATAAACTGGGCTTTCATCGTGATGATATAACAGATGTATTTTTAACTCACCTGCATTTTGATCATGTAGGCGGTGCTGTGATCCGCAATGGTGAAACTTTAACACCAGCATTTAAAAACGCAACCTATTGGAGCAACGAACAGCACTGGAATTGGGCGATAAATCCTAATGAGCGCGAAAAAGCCTCATTCCTGAAAGAAAATATATTGCCCATATATGAAAGCGGGCAGCTAAAATTTATTGGTGTAGATGATGGTATAACTTTTACTGACGATATTAATATTCGTTATGTATTTGGCCATACTGATGCAATGATGCTGCCGCAGATCAATTATAAAGGCAAACAGATCTTATATATGGCCGATTTGCTGCCATCAATCGGGCACCTGCCGCTACCTTATGTAATGGCTTATGATATGTTCCCGTTAAAAACTCTGGGCGAGAAAAAGGCTTTTTTACATGAAGCTGTTGAGAAAGAATATATCCTTTATTTTGAACACGATCCATTAAACGAATGCTGCACTTTGCAACAAACTGAAAAAGGAATAAGGGTAAAGGAAACATTTAGATTAAATGAACTTTAAATCTCTTGCCTCTTGATTCTTACATCTTAACTCTCTCTAAATTCCAATATATCGCCAGGCTGGCAATCCAGTGCTTTGCAAATAGCTTCAAGTGTTTCTATCCGTATAGCTTTGGCTTTGCCTGTTTTTAAAATGGACAAATTAGATATAGTTATACCTACCTTTTCGCTCAGCTCATTAAGAGACATTTTACGCCGGGCCATCATCACATCAAGATTAATTATTATTGGCATGGCTATATAGTAAACTCCTGCTCTTGCTTTAATAATATTGCTTTTTGTATAACCAAGCTTAATAACCAATTAAAGCCAACAGCAATCATTAGGTCGATATTCTGAAATACAGTTCTGGCATACTGGCCAGCAACTTGCCCTGCTAAAAACCCGTTTGTATATGCATCAGTTTCATGACCCAAATTACTGGTTTCGATGATTTTAAGTGTTATTATACCAAATGTGATTTTAACAACCAGTAAAATCGCGAAAATATATGAAAGCAGCTTTAGCCTGCCTACTACTCCGCTATGCAATAATGTGTGATTCTTAATGAATTTAATAAGCTTGTACCCTTCCCAAAATAAGCCAGCATATAATATGCTTTTTATTATAACTTGTAGGGTATGTAAAGTAGGGATTGTCATTATTGTAGATTTAAATGGTTAAGTCCTGTTGTTCTTTTAACTTGCTGCCTTGTTTAAATACCTCGGCAATTATGAAAATAAAGATGGCTAAAAGTGCTATACTAAAATTATAAGCAGATGTATTAATAACTTTTAAAGGCAGTTGTATAAGCATACTTTGTTCTGCAAAACTCAGCCACTGGTAAGCATAATCCACACCAGAAA
>JAQBNY010000152.1 GCA_028288315.1 Mucilaginibacter sp. | reverse complement strand
AAACACTTACTTTATTTACGGGGCAAGCAGAATTTAAAAAGATTACTTTTTATTAATGGGTATAAACTCTTAAAACTTTTATAAGCCCTTTTCTATTAGTATTATACCAATATACTATATGAAAGATATAACAAGCCAGTTCAAAATAAAACACGGAAAGTTTTCTCTTAATGATTATGATACGGCTTACACTAATGGCTATCAAAAAGAAGATGTTGAGGGATTTTTAACGGATGTAATAAAACAAATTACAGTACTGCAAACAGAACTTTACGCAGCTAATAGTCATTCCCTGCTTGTAATATTTCAGGCTATGGATGCTGCCGGTAAGGATAGTGCCATTGCACATACCATGTCGGGCCTTAACCCTCAGGGTTGCCAGGTATTTAGTTTTAAACAACCAACCAGTGAAGATTACGAACATGATTTTTTATGGCGCCATAATAAAGCTTTGCCTGAAAGGGGCCGCATTGGCATACATAACCGCTCGCATTATGAAAATGTATTGATAACCAAAGTACATCCCGAACTGATATTAAAGGAAAACATCCCAGGTATTACTGATATAAAAGATATAGATAAAAAGTTTTGGGAGCAACGCTATGCAAGCATTCGTGATTTTGAGAAGCATTTAAATAATAATGGAACCGTTATTATTAAGTTCTTTCTTCATCTTTCTAAAAACGAACAAAAAAAGCGGTTTTTAAAACGCATAGCAAACCCAGAAAAGAACTGGAAATTTGCATTCGGCGATTTGCAGGAACGCGAGCAATGGAATAATTATATGGAAGCTTATGAAATAGCAATAAAAGAAACAACAACAGATGACAGCCCCTGGTATGTAGTTCCTGCCGATAAGAAATGGTTTACAAGAATTGCTATCTCTACCATTATCCTGCAAACACTTAAAGATCTAAAGCTTAGTTACCCGGTATTGCCAAAAGAAGAGGCAGGCAAAATGGAAGAAGCAAAGAGAATTTTGGAAAAAGATTAAGATTGTTGAATAAAAAAAAGGCTGCAAATTATTGTAGCCTTTTCTTTAAAGGAATTTCACCTTATTGATATTCGTTCTTTTTTTGTTGAACCTGATCTACAGCCATATCAACTTTGTCTGTAGCGAATTTTTTTGCCTTATCAACCCATTCAGGTGCATCTTCGGTCCACTCATCAAGTAGTGATTTTCCATTCTCGCCTTTTTTGGTGATATAGTTTATTCCGTATCCGATGGCCGCGCCAACTGCAATAAATTTTAATATGCCCATAGCTTTAAGTTTTTAATGGTAATTGTATACGCTAACATTTACAACTATAATGCCAATAGTAATCAATTTGCAATGGTCTTATATTTTTAAATTGACTTTTTGGCAGCACGGTTTCACCATCTTCTTTTAGACAGTCAAATAGTTTACTATCAACATAAAATGTAGTAGTATAGTAGGGTGATAAAAAAATGATGTTATAGTAATAATAGTTTATTTTAGGCCGGAATGTTTTGTTTTAAATACAAAACATATTGTTTGAATTTTAACCTGCTTTAATCATAATCAATGAAATTTTTTAACAGACAATTATTACTTTTTGGTTTAATACTGTTTACAGTTACCGTATTTGCAGAACCTGTTATTTATGTAAACCAAATAGCTTTTGACAGTAATTCGCCCAAGACGGCGGTTGTACAGTTTGATGCAAAACAAACCGGTAAGCTAACATTTAGTATTACTGATGCAGCAACAAATAAACCTGCATTTAAAGGCGTACTCACCAACCCGCAGGTTATAGCGGAATGGTTCCCGGACAAGACTTATTATAAGGCAGATTTTTCAACATTAAATAAGCCAGGTAAGTACAAGCTTACCATCACTTCTGGTGGTAAAACTTATAACTCTTATGCCTTTGAGATAGGCGAACATGCCATTGCAAGGCAAACCATTGCCTCTATTATACACTATTATAATAAGCAGCGTGCTAATACGCCACAAGAATTGGGTGCCGATGCCAAAATGCAACTATTTGGCAGCACACAAACGGTTGATATGCGCGGTGGCTGGTGCGATGCATCAGGCGATGTAAGTAAATACTTTTCGCACCTGGCGTATGCTAATTATGTGTCGCCGCAGCAAACGCCGCTGGTTACATGGTCAATGGTGGGCGCATCAGAGGCTATCCCGCAACTGCTTACTAAATGGAATATTAAAGACTCATTAGATAACGAGGCCCTTTACGGTGCTGATTATATGATGCGGGCCCTATCAAAAGACGATTATTTTTATATGATTGTGTTTAGCTATTTCAATAAAGACCCTAACGCCCGCCGTGTGGTAGGCCTGCTGGCAAACAGCGTTACCACAAACGATTATCAGTGTGCTTTCCGTGAGGGTGGGGGTATGGCTATAGCCGCGCTTGCCCGAATATCCCGTTGGAAAAAGAATGGAGCGTTTACCTCAGAACAATATTTAGATGGCGCCGAGCGTGCCTTTGCCCATTTACTTAAAAATAATACTAAGTATGATGACGATGGTAAGGAAAACATTATAGATGATTATTGCGCCCTGATGGCAGCCACCGAGTTATGGATAACTACAGACGATAGTAAATATCGCGACGAAGCAAGAAAGAGGGCCAGGAACTTATCTGGCAGGATGAGTACTGCCGGATACTTTTATGCTAACGATGCCGGGCGCCCATACTGGCATGCATCAGATGCGGGCTTGCCGGTTGTTGCCCTATCGCGTTACCTGGATAAAGAAAAAGATGCGGCCTACCGTACATCAGCATTAAAAACCATAAAGCAAGCGCTGGATTACAATTTGGCCGTAACCAATAAGGTAAGTAACCCGTTTGGTTATGCAAGGCAAAGCTTTATGTTTAAAGGTAAAATTAAAGATGGCTTTTTTATTCCGCATGAAAATGAAACGGGTTGGTGGTGGCAGGGCGAGAATGCCCGTTTAGGCTCGTTGGCTACAGCCGCCGTTGTTGGCGGCAGATTGGTTTATCCGGCAAAAAGTAATTGGGGAATTAAAGCTCCGCTGGCGGTGTTTGCTAATAACCAGCTATCATGGATAATGGGCAGCAATCCATACAATAGGTGTTTTGTATATGGTTTTGGTAATAACAATGTGCCTTATATGCACTCCAGTTTTGGGCACGGATCTGAAAAAGGAGGCATATCAAACGGCATAACCGGTAAAGATGGTATGGCAGATGGGAGTGGTATTGATTTTAAAACCGAAGCAGGAGGCAATGAATGGCGTTGGACCGAGCAATGGATACCACATGCCGCATGGTTTTTACAGGCAGTAGCCGTAATGGCTGGGTCATAGGCTAAGTAAATTGAAAACTTAATAGTGATTAAAAATGTAAAATATGTAGTTTTTTCACTAAACATTTATATTTTTGCCAACAAATAAAAAAAAGACTAATGGAATCACCAACTAGAGAC
>JAQBNY010000124.1 GCA_028288315.1 Mucilaginibacter sp. | reverse complement strand
CAATTACATGGTCAACAACCTTTATAACATCCAGGTTATGCTCAATTACTAATACAGTATTGCCTTTATCAACCAGTTGATACAGTACACCAAGCAATACATTAATATCTTCAAAGTGCAAGCCTGTAGTAGGCTCATCCAATATATAGAAAGTGTTGCCAGTGTCTTTTTTGGATAGTTCAGTAGCTAACTTAACACGCTGCGCTTCGCCACCAGATAGGGTGGTTGATGATTGTCCCAATGTGATATAGCCCAAACCAACATCAAAAAGTGTTTTAACTTTACGGTATATAGCCGGGATATGCTCAAAAAATGGGGTTGCATCTTCAATGCTCATATCAAGCACATCACTAATGGATTTACCACGATACCGTACTTCCAACGTTTCGCGATTGTAACGGCGACCGCCACATTCTTCGCATGGTACCTGCACGTCAGGTAAAAAGTTCATTTCAATAACCTTTTGGCCGGCGCCCTGGCAGGTTTCGCAACGGCCGCCTTTTACGTTGAACGAGAAACGGCCCGGTTTGTAACCCCGGATACGTGATTCGGGCAGTGCTACAAAAAGGTTACGAATATCAGAAAACACTCCGGTATAAGTAGCCGGGTTTGAGCGCGGCGTACGGCCGATTGGTGTTTGATCTATCTCAATTACTTTATCAATATGCTCCAGGCCCTCAATTTTTTCATAAGGCAGCGGGTGTTTCTTGGCCCTAAAAAAGTGGTGGTTAAGAATAGGGTATAAGGTCTCGGTGATTAAACTTGATTTACCACTGCCCGATACCCCCGTTACCCCAATTAGTTTACCCAAAGGGAAATCTACAGATACCTTTTTAAGGTTATGACCGGTAGCTTTTTTAAGGCTTAATATTTTACCATTACCCTCACGGCGTTGTTTCGGGGTAGCAATTTCCCGTTCACCGTTAATATATGATGTAGTAAGGGTATGGCAGGCCATCAGTTCGGCTGGGGTGCCTTGTGCCACTATTTCGCCGCCGTGTACACCTGCAGCCGGGCCCATATCTATTACGTGGTCGGCTTCCATTATCATGTCCTTATCGTGCTCAACAACTAAAACGGTATTACCTAAGTCGCGCAGATTTTTCAAAGCGTTTATTAAACGCTCGTTATCACGCTGATGCAGGCCAATGCTCGGCTCATCCAAAATGTACATTACGTTCATTAGCTGCGAACCTATTTGCGTTGCCAGCCTAATACGCTGCGCTTCGCCACCTGAAAGTGTTTTGGCCGTACGATCTAAGGTTAAGTAGCTCAAACCAACATCCAGCAAAAAGCCAATACGTGCACGAATTTCTTTTAAAATTTCTTTGGCAATAACATTCTGGCGCTCACTCAATCTGTCTTCCAGATTGGTGAACCAGGCGTTAAGTGTGGTGATATCCATGCAGGCCAGCTCGAAAATATTTTTCGCATCCACCTTAAAGTGCAGCGATTCTTTTTTAAGACGGGCACCGTCGCAAACCGGACAAGTACGCAATACACGATAGTTTTCCATATCGTCCATACCTTCGTCATTACGACGTTCCTGCTGCTCTTCCAGCATCCGGATTATACCATCAAACGAGATTTGGTAGTTTTGTACGTTCCACTTATTGTATTCAACCGCAACGGTGATCATATCCGGCGAACCATTCAGGATAATATCCAGTTGCTCGCGCGTTAATTTTTCTATCGGGGTTGATAAAGAGAACTCATATTTTTTGGCCAGCGCCTTCAATACCTGAAATATCCATGTTTCGCGGTACTCGCCAATTGGGGCAAGGCCACCATTAAGGATGCTTAATTTGGGATTTGGCACCACCGACGCTTCATCCACTTCAAATATATAGCCCAGGCCGTTACACTTTTCACAAGCGCCATAAGGCGAGTTGAACGAGAAGGTATTTGGCTGAGGCTCGTCATATGATATACCCGATACGGGGTCCATTAAAAACTTGCTGAAATATGCTGTATTATTATCCTTGTCAGCAATACGGATAATGCCCTTAGAAATCTTTAAAGCCGACTGCAGCGAAGTATATAAACGCTTGCTGTCTGCTTCGCTTACCACTAAGCGGTCAACCACAATATCAATATCATGTATCTTGTAACGGTCAACCTGCATTTTGGGCTCCACATCAGCAATAGCGCCATCAATGTAAACCTTCAGGTAACCTTGTTTGCGTATCTGCTCAAATAATTCGCGGTAATGACCTTTACGGGCTTTTACCACGGGCGCCAATATGTTAACAGGTTGCCCGTCGAATTTTTCAAAAATGGTTTTCAGGATCTGATCTTCGCTCATGCGCTCCATTTTTTCACCGGTGGTGTAGGAGTAGGCATCGCCTGCGCGTGCAAAAAGCAAACGCATAAAATCATATATCTCGGTAATGGTACCAACTGTACTGCGCGGGTTTTTGCTGGTGGTTTTTTGCTCAATGGCAATAACCGGACTCAAGCCCGATACCTTGTCAACATCCGGGCGCTCCATACCGCCCATGAACTGGCGCGAGTAGGCCGAAAATGTTTCCATGTAACGGCGTTGTCCCTCGGCATAAATAGTATCAAATGCCAGTGACGATTTACCGCTGCCGCTTAACCCGGTTATAACAACCAGCTTATTACGCGGAAAAGAAACATCAATATTTTTTAAATTATGTACCCGGGCACCATACACTTCAACTTCACTTTGCTCGCCCAGGTCTAACGGTTTTTCAATCATATTTACTTCAGAAAACAAGGCAGATACAACTTGGTTTGCTGTGGCCGCGTTAATACTAAAAAAGTTCGCAAATATACGCAAAACCAGCGGTGATTCATAGAGTTAGCACCAGCGGGAATATACTGTTTAATGTAAAATTTGGGGTGGGGGATTAAAGAATCATGTCATCGACCAGTGGATGAGTGGGGCAATGGTTGATAAGCCATGTAACTACCGATTTGATTGCTCACTGACAGCCATTCGCAAGAAGTTATTGATACCTTCATTTCTAACATTAAATTCTTTGTCAAAAATTTCTTTATAACTTGTATAATTCATTAGGCGTTTAAGGCCGGTTAAGCCGTCTTTTTCATACACAAGCTTACAAATCATTCCTTATACTTAAACCAGTGAGGAAATTGTATGAATTCTTACACAATATTTAGGCAACCCTTTACAAGGGTATTATACTATCGGTACATCCGCCTATTTTTGTTTCTGCAGCCCCGCCCTTCCTCCGTTAAAACCATTAAAACCAATTTGCTATGAAAACACTAAACAAAAAAGTATTTGTGTTAGCAGGTGCGCTTACGGTTGCTTTTTTCTTGCAAACTTGTAAAAAAGACCAGACCTTATTACCTCAAACGGCTACCAATGAGTTATCTACAACATTAAACCAAATCGGCAGCCTGGCCAGCGTGAGCGAGCTTTACGAGGTAACCACTCTGGTTAAAGACACGAGTTTAAACCATCCCTTAAGACTGTGTAGCGCCGCCAACGGTATGCTGTATGCTTCGTCCCCTGTAAACGACAAGATTTATGGGATAACGCAGGCTGGTGTTACCTCTACCAAAGCCATACTCCCTGCCCACAGTAACATAGTGGGCCTTAAAGCGGGCGAAAGCGGTACCGTATATGCCGCACTTGTAATTACAAACAGCATTGTTAAAGTAGATAAGAACAATCATGTAACAAACATACCCGTGAGCATTGGGCTTAATCACCCCTTCGACCTGGCTATTGGGCCCGACAGCACCCTGTACATTGCCGACACGGACAACCACCGAATAGTAAAATTAACCCGTAACGGAACCGCCACTATACTGGCCGGCAAAACTGGTGTATGCGGTAATGCCGACGGTACCTGCGCCAACGCCCGTTTTAACAATATTACGAACATTAGGTACGCTGCCGATAACACCCTTTGGGTAATTGATAACAACAGCCCGAGCAGTAGCTTTGGGCAAAAGCTGCGCAAGGTAACTTTAGATGGTACCGTTACCACATTCTATCGGCTGGGCCCAACCGAAGGAAACGTCTCTATTAGCGACTTTGCCGTAGCTAAACGCGACAAGGAATTTAATGCTACCGGCAAGGAAAACTTCTTTTTAGGAAAAAAATTGTTTGACAGCAAGGCAGGCCAGCTAAACATGGTGAGCCACCTTAGTGACACCGGCATAGAAACCGTCATCAGCCCATACTCGAAGGGGTATATGGATGGCACAGGTGGCCAGGCGCAATTCTTTGATGTTGGAGGCATTACCGTAAAACCCTATGGTATTTTTATTGCCGATGTGACGAATTTCGCCATCAGGGTTATCAAACGGAGATTATAATGCAATATCACCCCATAAAAGGCGTAATGCGGGCAGAGCATAAAAGGCTTTGCCCGTTTTATTTTATGGCAAGGCTTTATCAAAGAATCATATCATTGCGAGAAACATATGTGGGTATGTATGTGTGCGAGGGTGAGGTGGTAATCTCATAGGACTGTAGGTCCGGCATGTGCTGTAATGAACTGTAGCCCGCTCATTGCCGCGGAGGCTACTTCTTTTCTCTTGAAAGAAAAGAAGCAAAAGTTCATGTCAGAGCGAATGCTTCTCGCGCTCCCTGCCGGTTCTTAACGCTTTTTCTGGATGTCTCATTTTGCTCGCATCACGCGAAAAAGCTAAACTGGCCTTACCGCCAACGCTGGCCCGCCCGCTCTGACGGAAGCCCCCGTGCTTTTTAATCCGGAGCCACGGTCATGCCGAATTTATTTCGGCATCTCTCCTGCAAGGTAGCGACTTGTACGGGGGATACTGCAAGCTCATCTATAGCTCAACCATCATCACAACGCGACACCTTCAATTAAAACTATCTTTTCCACGGACTTGTTTTTCATTTCCATAGACTCTAAGCGCTTCGGATCGACTTTGTAGCGCTCAAAATCAGCTTTGCTGTTAAAGGTTACCAAATGGATCTCATAAGGTAATTCCCGGCTGCTTTCAATAAACGCGCTTTTATCCGGCCTGATACGATAAACAAGTTCGCCGTTATGGTCTTTTAAAAGCGGCAACACTTGCTCTTCAAAAGCATGAAACTCCTGCTCATATTCAGGCTTTATAAAAATAAGTTGTGTGTAATAGATCATAAGCACAATTTAGGAAAATTTTCTTAAACGGTGCATCGCCCTTCTTTGTCATGCTGAGCGATAGCGAAGTATCTTTGAACTATGCTATCTGTATACCTGGTTGAAGTTTTCAACTTCGACCTAAAATATCACAAGAATTCTTCTTGTGTAGTTAAGCTGAAAGTTTTAAACAATATAAGTCGAAATTACGCTAAATGACACTTCGATCAGTAAGAGGTAGTTATCAATTGATGCAGTAGTAGTATTGTCTTTAGGCCTGAAAATCAAGTAAGAATAATCTTATTTATTATATATTTATAGAAATTAATGTTTGATAATGAGTGGAGTTTTTATAAGTTATAGCCATGAAGATCGAGAGTTCTTACATCAATTAAAAAGACATTTTTCTGCTCTTAAAGGAAAGGTTGAATTTTGGGACGACTCTATGATTTATGCTGGTATGAAGTGGCAAGAAGAAATTGAAAAAGCTTTAAAAAATGCGCGAGTCGCAATTTTATTAGTAAGTGCAGATTTCTTTAATTCCACGTATATTATGGAAGAGGAATTACCTTATTTACTTCAAGCTCAAAGTTGCGGAACAGCTATTTTAAGTGTAATAATAAAGCCGTGTCTGTTTGACTTTTACCCACAGATATCAAAGTTTCAGGCAGTCAATAGTCCATCAAAAACAGTTATTCAAATGAGTGAGGCTGAAAAAGAAATTTTATGGACACAATTAATATTAAGGATAAATGAGTTACTTAAGTAAAATAGAGAATGTTCTTTTAAAAGGGAATGACAGTATAGATTTAAGCACTTTAGGTTTAAGAGAAGTACCAAAAGAACTACTCAAAATAAAATTTATTAAGAGACTTAATTTAAGCGGGAACAATTTTGAGAAGCTACCCGATTGGTTGGGTGAATTTGAAAATCTAGAAGTGTTAGATTTAAAAGAATGTAATTTAAAAGAGCTTTTTCCCGAAATTAATAAACTTAAAAATCTTAAAGGCTTATATCTTTCCAGAAATAATTTAACAGAACTACCGCAAGGAATTTCTGATTTAGATAATTTAAATCTTCTATTTGCTAAAAGCAATCAAATTACTCATCTTCCAAATTGGGCTTTTAATATCGAAATCTTTGATTGCGATGATAATCCTGTTATTGATCCTCCCTTAGAAATTTATACTCGTGGTTCAGAAGCAATTATGAACTATATAAGAGAAAAAGAGAAGGGAACAAAAAAGATTTTTGAGGCTAAATTATTAATTATTGGTGAGCCTGCGGCTGGTAAAACTTCTCTTATGAGAAAAATTTTAAGTGAAAAGTACAAGTTAAATCCGTCAGAAATGTCAACTCTCGGTATTGAAATACAGCCTTATTATTTTAAGACCCAAAGCACTGATTTTAGAATAAATATATGGGATTTTGGAGGGCAAGAAATATATCATTCAACACATCAATTTTTTTTAACAAAGCGATCGTTATACATCTTATTGGCAGATAACCGTGCTGAAGACACAGACTTTAACTACTGGTTGCAAACGGTTGAATTATTAAGTGAAAATAGTCCTTTACTTATTGTGTTAAATGAAAAACACAATAGGAAAAAGGATATAAATATCTCTGGCATGAGAGAGCGATTTAGTAACCTTCGCAGAGAGTTTGCATTTAACTTAGCAACAGACAATAAAACACTAAAAAGACTTAAAGAACATATAGAACTTGAGGTGCGCGGATTGTCGCATATAGGAGACGAGCTACCTAAAAGTTGGGTTGAAATAAGGGAAAAGTTAGAAAAAAAATCCAAGTCGCGACCGTTCATTTCTGACTCTGAGTATTTTGACATATGTAAAAAAATTGGGGGCTATGATACCAAGCAAGCTCAATTGCTAAGCGAATACTTTCATGATATAGGAATATTCCTGCATTTTCAAGAAAACCCTATTTTAAAAAGATGGATAATTTTGAAACCGGATTGGGGCACACAGGGGGTTTATAAAATATTGGACGACGATGAGGTAATAAATAGTAATGGATTCTTTACTAAAAAGGATATAGAGAGGGTCTGGAATAATGAGTTTTATAAACCTATGCACGATGAGTTGCTCGCTTTAATGACAAAGTTTGAATTATGCTATTCCATTGAAGGTAAAAAGTTTAGTTACATAGTCCCTGAATTACTTCAAAGAAATAAACCTGTCTATAAATGGAATAAAGATGAAAATTTGATTGTTAAATATGAATATGAGTTCATGCCCAAGGGAATTATTACTCGTTTCATCGTGAGAGTTCAAGAGTATATCGAAAAACAGAGTTTAGTGTGGCGAGAAGGAGTTATACTTCAAAGAGGAGAAAATGCCAGAGCTGAAGTAATACAGACTTATGGGAAAAAGGAATTTCTGATAAAAATTTATGGGAATGAAAGAAAAGATTTTTTGACAATCATTCTTTATAATATTGATAAAATCAATAAAAGTTTCAAAAATTTAAAAGTTAAAAAATTAGTTCCATGTAATTGTAAGGAATGTATTGTAGACGTTAATCCACAGTATTATGAATATGATTTTTTAAGACGCTGTCAAAATAAGAAGATTTCTATATTAATGTGCAACAAAAGTTTGACAGATGTAAAAGTTAATTTACTGTTAGATAACACATTTGGAGTAAGTAGTAGTTCAAGCAAAAAAATAAAAACTTATATATCGTATTCTTTAGAGGATCAGGACGTTAAGCAAAAGTTCTTCAAGCACTTTCAATCTATAATTAAAGAGTGTGAGTTGCTTCCTTGGGACCAAAGCCAAATTAATCCAGGGGAGAACGAGAAAATGATAAGAACAGAAAGTTTAATGTCCTCTGAAATTTTTATTTGTTTGATAACGCCTAATTATAATGTTGATAGCGATATTACAAGGAACGAAATAGAGCGAATTGGCGAAAAAGGCCAATCTGATGGTGGTTTGATTATTCCAATAATAATGAGAGATGTTTATTCATCACCCTTTGCAGACTATTCGCCAATTTTATACAACAAAAAACCAATTTTTAGTCACACCAATATTGATGAAGCATTAGTCGATACCGTGTTACAGATTAAAAAAGCAATAGTAAATTATAATCTTAAAAAGTCTATGCCTTTAGAAGAGATATTTTAATACATCCTGCGATCTAGTAGTTTATCCAATATAGGCTTAATAATAACAAAGCATAATCACAACGCCAATAGCACATCCCCAAATCCTTCGCTATCGCTCAGGATGACAAAATGGTTGGTATTCTGCGTTAAGGATTGCAGCGGATACCGGCCTTGTGGCTAAGGCCCGTGCAGTATGAGCGGAAAGCCTCCCGCAGGGAACGCCCATGAAAGAAACAAGAAACAAGAATATTCAGTTGTGGGCATGGCGGCTACCTTTCTGTCGGGGGTTGCTTCGTTCCTCGCAATGACGCGTGGGGGAGTTGTACAAAAAAAGCCACCTATTGAGGTGGCTTTTTTTAAGTGCTCCGTAATATAAAATTACTTTAATTCATTGCCAAAAAAGGCAATCTTGGTGTTTTTTGTAAATTGCCATAAAAGTTTTTATAGCCATACTTTGAGGGGTTATTAATAATTTCTTTCATGGCAATTATGTTGTACAGGTATGAACCGGTTTCGCGGTTCAGGCTCATACGGAAATAATTAGCCTCGTTTTGCTTATTAATAGCACGCGCCAGTTTTATAGAACCGTTGTTGTAAGCAGCGGCCGCTAATGTCCAGCTGTTAAACTCACCATACAATTCTTTAATGTACTTGCATGCTGCAATGGTTGATTTATGCACATTCAAACGTTCATCTATTCCGTTGCCTACTTTTAACCCATAACTGCGTGCGGTGCCCGGCATAAATTGCCAGATACCCTTAGCACCTTTTGGTGATGTACCTTCACATAGCCCCGACTCTACCAATGGAATAAACTTAAAATCTTCGGGGATGCCGTAAATTTTTAAGATAGGCTCAATAATAGGGAACAGCTTATCGGCTTTAGCATGTAAAACGTTCGATTGAATGTTTTTAAACCTATGGGTTGCTAAAGATTTTTTTAATTTAAAGTTAACCCTTTTGTCATTTACAGGAAGGGCTTCGTTGGCAAAGCTATACTCAGTTTCTGAAGCCGCAGCGGGCTTCGTGAAAAGGAAATTTGAGTTGTTAATGCTTGCTTTTTTTACAGCAATAACGGGTATTGTACTGTAAATGTTAAGTCTGGAAATGATAACCAGCACAAATATTACGGAGCACGTAATTAAGTGTTTTTTAGTCATTTCAATTTTACTCATTAATTAAACATTGTTGGTATGATGTGCAGCAAATGTAAGCATATTAATCACACCGCCAAATACTTACGATTTGCTTAGTGTGAAATGTTGTTACACTAACCTCTAAAAAAAGACGTTTAAAGACGTTTAAACACCGTTTTTGAACCCGATTAAAATGTTGTTTTTCTCAGTAAATTGTTCTACTTTTGTCCCTCACGCTGAGAAAGCGCAAAACAAAAAACTATGGTATTTAAGAGACCAACGGGCAGTCGCGACGACAGGCCAAACAAATCATCAGACCGCCCAAAAAGCGGAGGTGACAGATCAAAAAGACCCTCTTCCTCATCCGCAGGAAAATCATTTGGCCCGGGCGGGCGCACAGATAACAGAAAAAATTTCTCGGTAGATAAAAGATCATCTTCATCTGGCTATTCAAAACCAGACGGAGGCAAACCAGCAGCTGATGGCGACAGGCCAAAGAAAAGCTATGGTGGTTCAGCATCGTCATTTAGCGGTGGCGAAAAGAAAGCTTTTGTACCTAAAGGCAGGCCATACACCGGCAGGCCGGCAGATAACGACAGGCCTAAACGCAGCTTTGGCGATTCGCCATCAGGCGAGCGTAAAAGCTTTACTCCTAAAGACAAGCCGTACAGCGGCAGGGCGGCATCATCAGATGGCGATACTTACAGAAAGCCGAGCTTAGGTCCTGCATCATACGGGCCGCGTAAAAACCCGGTTGCAGGCGATAAGCCTTTTAACCGCAGGCCAGCCGGTACCGACGGGCCAAAGAAAAGTTTTGGCAGCGAAGGCGGCGAAAAAAGACCATACGTATCGCGTGATAAAAAATTTGGCGGGCGCAGCGGGGAGAAATCTTTCCCGAGCACATCAACAGGTTTCAGAAAACGCGAAGGTGATGAAGGCGGTTTTAGCGATAAGCCGAAAACTACCATGCGCGGCCGTAAAAACCCGGTAGCTAAACCTAAAGATGATGGTCTGATAAGGCTTAACCGTTATATTGCTAATGCAGGCATATGCAGCAGGCGTAAGGCTGATGAGCTGATTGCCGCAGGTGTGGTATCTGTTAATGGCGAAGTGGTAAATGAACTAGGCTTTAAGGTTGACCCGATAAAAGACTTAGTGCGTTACAACGGCGAGGCTTTAAAGCGCGAGAAAATGGTTTATGTTTTATTAAATAAACCTAAAGATTATATAACTACTACAGACGACCCGCAGGAACGCCGTACCGTTATGCACCTGGTTGAAAAAGCCAGTCGTGAGCGTATCTACCCGGTGGGCCGTTTAGATCGCAATACAACCGGTTTAATACTAATGACCAATGATGGCGACCTGGCCGATAAATTATCGCACCCGCGCAACAGCATTGTTAAATTATACCTTGTTGAATTAAACAAATCCCTTACCCAGGGCGATTTGAATAAAATTGGTTTTGGTTTGGAACTGGAAGACGGATTTATTAAGCCCGATAGTGTATCATATGTAACAGGTGGTACCAAAAAAGAAATAGGGATACAAATACACAGCGGAAAGAACCGCATTGTACGCCGTATATTTGAATCGCTTGGTTATGATGTGGTAAAGCTTGACCGTTCCGTTTATGCTAACTTAACCAAGAAAGATTTGCCACGCGGCAGGTGGAGGTATCTTGACGAAAAAGAAGTGATACAATTAAAGCACTTGATATAGTAAAACCGAGATTAAAGGATTTACAGTATTAACCATATAAGAAAAGGCCCGATTATCGGGCCTTTTCTATTTATATCATATAGGCTATTGCCCTTTGTCTTTTATCTCAAGATAATTCTTTTATCCGATAGCCATTATTCTGAAAGAACACTGGCAGCTTCATCAACCGAGATAGCTCCGTGCGATTGGTCAAGCACGCATTCGCCGTCTTTTATTAATAATAATTGAGGTGATTCATGATGTACCTGAAAGTCATGCGCTACTTTGGCCGAAAGGTCGCGGTGTTTAATCAAATCCAGAAAATAGAGAGGCATATCCTCGGGTAAGTTTTCCCAATCAAGCTCGAAGCGCTTTTTTGCCATCATGCTGATAGAACAACGGGTACTATGTTTAAAAATTAAACTGTAACCCTGTTGCTGTTTAATATTATCTATTTGATTAGCCGATTCAAGAGAGATCCATTCCATAAAACAAAAGTAAGCGTATAAACCTGTTTATAAGTAAATACAATGTAAAACTCTGTTAAGTTTTTGGAAATTGTAAAAACCGACAACTAATGGATTAACGACTCTTTGGGTAAGTACCGTAAGCAGGGCAAAGTTTATTTGTACATGATGATACGCTGCCCAATACTAAAGCTATGGCTATTATGTATAAAATTTTTTTCATTCTTTTTTTCAAGTTAGAGTTTATACGCTATTTACTGCTTAAGGTTTCAGCCAATTTAGCCATTTTAATTGCAGTAACAGCAGCCTCATCACCTTTGTTGCCATGTTTACCGCCGGCCCTGTCAATTGCCTGTTGCTGATTGTCAGTTGTTAATACACCAAATATAACAGGTTTTGAATATTTTAAGGCAACATTTGTTACACCATTGGCAACAGCCTCGCAAATAAAATCAAAATGGCGGGTTTCGCCTTGTATTATGCAGCCCAGGCAAATAACGGCATCAAACTTTCCGGTCTTTAATAATAGTTCAGCTCCGGAGGTTAGTTCAAAGCTTCCCGGTACTGGGTATGAGTGAATATTTTTTGGTTTGGCACCGTATTTAATTAAACTGTTGTAGGCACCCTGGTATAATGCATTTGTGATCTCGGCATTCCACTCGGCTACAACAATGCCAAAGCTATAACCTTTAGCAGAAGGTATTTCACCAGCGGTTGAAAAATCAGATAAGTTTTTTAGTTGGGTAGCCATAGTTGGTTATTAAGGGTTGTAAAGGTTGTAGTGGTTTAAGAAAGGGTAAAAAGAAGAAGGGTTGAAAATGTTAAAGTTTTTAACCCTTATAACACTTTCAACCCTTGCAACATTTGTAACTTAATTATTATTTCGCTTCGCAGCGGGCAATATATTCGTCTATATTTTGTGCTTCAGCACTTTCAGGATAGTCTGTCTTAATTTTTTTGTAAGAATCCGCTGCAGATTTGTTATCGTTTTTAGCTTCGTACACTAAACCCAGTTTCTTTAAATATAAAGGAGTAAGGAATTTGTTTTTAGCTTTATCAGCAGCTTTCTTAAAATATGTTTCGGCTTTATCAAAATCTTTCAACTCAACGTAAGCATCGCCAACGCTGCCTAAAGCTTCTGCTGCAACCATGGCATCATCGCCGCGGTAGCTGTTTAAGTTATCAATTGCTTTTCGGTATTCGCCTTTATTTAAGTAAGCTGTACCTAGGTAAAAATAAGCAAGGTTTGCAACTTTGGTATTGCTGTAATCGCTTATTATTTTTTCTAAACCAGGATAACCGGCATCGCCTTTTATAGCTTTATCCCAATCTTTTTTTGCCCAAAAATCTTGCGCTACATAAAACT
The DNA here is from genome assembly GCA_028288315.1 of Mucilaginibacter sp. Taxonomy (GTDB): domain Bacteria; phylum Bacteroidota; class Bacteroidia; order Sphingobacteriales; family Sphingobacteriaceae; genus Mucilaginibacter. The sequence goes on along the minus strand of JAQBNY010000124.1, from coordinate 16,049 downwards.
GGTTGGCAGCGCTAACTTCCCTTGGTGCAAGGTAAAGTTTTAAGTACGCAATGTATCCTACTACCATTACAACAATGGCTGCTGCTATAAATAGCAAGCTTTTTTGGTTCTCATGTACAAAACTACCGCCCTTTACAGTTTCTTTGTTATCCGTTGTAGTTTTTGTATTCACCTGGGTTGCTGACATCTGTATTTAAAAATTAAGTTTGCAAAAATACGGTTTTCAAAACTTTTAACAAATTAAATATTTGGGGTTTATAAAGTTGATGGTGATGTTAATTGGCCGGTTAATAATAAAATGTTTTTTATATTTCAGGAAGGGTATTTTCAATGGTTTAAAATCGGCCGGCCGATGCTGTATAAAGTTACATAAAACCGCATATAATCTGCATTATTTTGCATAAAAATGTATAATTTCCGTAGCTATTTTACCTGTTTTCCTGCTGTTGGGGAGGATATTTTAACAAAATAAACTTAATCCAACTCAATCAACTTATTCTAACTAAATTTGTCCTCCCGATATGTATCTGCAGCAATTATCCTTTATTAATTTTAAAAACTACTCCGAAGCCGAATTAAGCCTTAGCGAGGGGGTAAATGCTTTTGTGGGTAATAACGGCGCGGGCAAAACTAACTTGTTAGATGCTGTGCATTACTTGTCTCTCTGTAAAAGTTATTTTAATCCTATTGATAGCCAACAGATTAAACAAGGGGCCGATTTTTTTATGATAAATGGTGTTTTTGAAAAGAACGGCAATAAAGAAGTTGTAGCCTGTGGGGTTAAGCGCAATCAAAAAAAACAGTTTAAGCGAAATAAAAAAGATTATCAACGCCTGGCAGACCATATAGGTTTATTACCTTTAGTAATGATATCGCAGAATGATATCAGCATTATTATTGAAGGCAGCGAGGAGCGCCGCAAGTTTATTGACAACGTAATATCTCAAACTGATAATAACTACCTGGACGAACTTATAGCCTATAATAAGGTATTGGCTAACCGCAATGCGTTGTTAAAGCAAATTGCAGACACGGGCCGTTATGACCCTGACCTGTTATCTATTTTTGATGAACAGCTAACTGCAAGTGGTACCCGCATTTTTGAGAAACGCAAAGCATTTATGGAAGCGTTTACAGAGATATTTAATAAGCACTACCAGTTCATTAGCGAAGATGCCGAGCAGGTTGAATTAATATATGAATCGCAATTGTTGCAGGACAGCCTTGCCGGCCTGTTAAAGAAAAACCTTGAACGCGATAGAGCCTTGGAACGTACTACGGCAGGTATACATAAAGATGATTTGCAGTTTAATATACATACCATGCCCATGAAAAAGTTTGGATCTCAGGGGCAGCAAAAATCTTTTCTGATAGCGCTTAAGCTGGCGCAGTATACCTTCCTTATGCAAAAGAAGGGCTTTAAGCCATTGTTGCTGCTTGACGATATTTTTGACAAACTCGATGATGGCCGTGTTACCAAACTGATGCAAATGGTATCAAACAATGATTTTGGTCAGGTTTTTATAACTGATACCAGCATGGGCCGGGTTGAAGGTATTTTTAATAATATAAACGTCGATTTGAAATAATTTAAAGTGGAGGAGGGTATTATAGATGCGAAAAACAAATGATAAATCGCTAAAGGAAGCCATTGAGCAAATGCTTAATGTTTATAAAATTAAACGCCGGTATGATGAAACTGCCATTGTATCATTATGGCCAGATTTGGTGGGTAAATCAGTAGCTAACCGTACCAAAGAATTGTTTATACGCGATAAAAAGCTTTTCCTGCGTATAGAATCGTCAGTAATTAAGAACGAGTTAGTATTGATGCGGAGCCAGATAATTCAAAAAATAAATGAGGATGCGAAAACAGAGCTGGTTGCAGAGATTGTATTTCTGTAATGTGAAGTTAAAGCTAAAAAAAAGCGGATGTAACCAATTGGTCGCATCCGCTTTTTGCTTTATATGGGTTTGTTTAGAATCTTTCAAATGCAGAGAAAAAGAAATTTCCTTCAATCTCAGCGTTCTCATCAGAGTCAGATCCATGTATGGCGTTTGCGTCAATTGATTTAGCAAACAGGTTACGGATGGTTCCCGCATCAGCTTTAGACGGATCGGTAGCACCAATTAATGTACGGAAATCAGCGATAGCATTGTCTTTTTCTAAGATGGCAGCTACAATAGGTCCTGATGACATAAATTCAACCAGGTCTTTATAAAAAGGACGTGCGCTGTGTACAGCATAAAACTCACCTGCTTTTTCAGGAGATAAGGCTGTGTATTTTAAAGCTATAAATTTAAAGCCTGCTTTGCTTATTTGGTCTAAAATTGCACCAATGTGGCCATTTGCAACAGCATCAGGCTTTATCATTGTAAAGGTTCTGTTAGTTTTCATGATTGTTATTTATTGACGGTTTATAAGGATGAACATCCGTATAATAATAGTGTTGTATATTAAAATTTTGGCGCAAAAATAGCGTTTTACATCTGATATTTAAAGCATTTGGCATAAATATGCTACATGTATTTAATTAAATACTTAGCTTTGCGGCTCTTTTAAAATTTGATGTTAGATTTAGCTTCGCTTACTGAACTTTTAGATCAGCCCCGGAAAATAGTTATAACAACCCATCATAAACCTGATGGTGATGCTATGGGCTCGTCCTTAGGTTTATACCATTATCTGATACAGCTTGGCCATCACACTAAAGTGATTACCCCAACAGATTATCCTGAATTTTTAAGTTGGCTGCCTGGTAATGAAGATGTGATCATTTACACCGAAGCATTACAACAATCTGCCAAGCTTATAGCTGAGGCTGATCTGATATTTTGTCTTGACTTTAACAGTCTTGGCCGTATTAATGAGATGGGCGAGTTGGTAAGGGAAAGTAGCGCATATAAAGTGATGATTGATCATCACCTGGAGCCCGAAGATTTTGATGATTATCGTCATTGGAACATTAATGCATGTGCAGCCGCACAGTTGGTTTATGATTTTATTGCCAATGTGCTGCACAAAAAGGAATTAATAAATAAGGATGTAGCCACGTGTTTATACACAGGGATACTTACAGATTCGGCTTCGTTCCGTTTGCCTAACACAACATCAACTGTGCACCGTATAGTAGCAGAGCTGATTGATGCGGGGGCTGTAAACTGGCGAATACACGAGCTGATATACAATAGTTCATCAGAAAATCGTTTACGCTTTTTAGGCCATTGTTTAGCCAACAGGTTAGAGGTATTGCCTGAGTTTAACACGGCCATTATATGGGTTACTAAAGAGGACCTGGCTAAGTATGATATAAATACCGGCGATACAGAAGGTATAGTTAACTATGCCCTGTCAATTGCAAGCGTACGTTTGGCAGCATTTATTGTTGACAGAAAAGACAGGGTGAAATTATCATTACGATCAAAAGGAGAATTTCCCGCTAATGATATTTGCAAAAGATATTTTGAAGGCGGTGGCCATCGTAATGCAGCCGGCGGGCAGTCTATGGATACGCTTGAAGGAACAATAAATAAATTTAAATCAATATTACCCGAGTACAAAAAACTTTTAATACAGTAAAAAAACAAAATGAGAAAAAACTTAATGTTTATTGCACTTGCAACCATTGGATTAGCAAGCTGCAAAGGTGGGTTTAAAAAAGCCGACGGAGGATTATTATATAATATACATGTAGATAAACCGGGAGCTAGCCTAAAGCCAGGCGATTTTATCAGCCTTGACTTAACGTTGAAAAACGAAGCTGATTCAGTACTGGGCAGCACATATGATATGGGCCACCCAATTAACAACATCATGCAGAAAGCACAGCAAAAGGGTGATATATCTGCCGGATTATTAATGCTAAGCGAAGGTGATAGCGCTACCATTAAATTGAGCATTGATAGCATGTTTAAAAAAGGTGCACCAAAACCTCCGGGCTTTAAAGGTAAATACCTTATATATGAAGTTAAGGTTGAAAAAGTAATACCAAAGGGTACACAAACTGATGCGGTTTTTCAAGCTAAAGTTGCCGACTACTTTAAAGTACAAGCCGAGGCAGTTAAAAAAGCTGAGCCTGCTTTGATCCAAAAATTTCTTAAGGATAAAAGCTTAACTCCAACTAAAACAGCATCTGGTTTAATGTATGTAGTTACCAGACCAGGCAGCGGCGCAAACCCTGTTGCTGGTGATACAGCTGTAGTTAATTACACCGGTAAATTATTAAACGGTAAGTTTTTTGATAGCAGCATAAAAGAAGAAGCTATTAAAGCAAAACAACAAATGGACCCAAGACGTCAGTTTGCTCCAATACGTATAGCTATAGGCGAAGGTAAAGTAATTAAAGGCTGGGACGAAGGTTTGTTGTTGTTAAACAAAGGCGCTAAAGCAACTTTTGTTATCCCATCAAACTTAGGATGGGGCGAGCAAGGTTTCCCACCTGCAATTGGCCCGTATACACCGGTTACATTTGAATTAGAAATGGTTGATATTGTTCATCCAAATCCAAACGCTCCAAAAGCACCGGCGCCGCAACCACCGGCAGTAAGATAATTTAAATTTATATTAGCCTTCCGGATATTATCCGGAAGGCTTTTTTTTGTAATATGAAAAATACTTTTTTAACAATACTATCGCTTTGTTTATTTACGCTTGCAGCCAGTGCACAAGGCACTGTACAGCGCACTGCCAAAGGTGGTGCCCAATGCCAGATATTTACACCAAATACCGGTGAGAAAATAAAGCAGAATGATGTGATCACCTTTCAGGCTATTCAAAAAACAGATAAGGATTCTATCCTGTTCAGCTCGTTTTTACAGGGGCAGCCGGTTAAGGTGCAAGTACATCCATCAACCAGTGTTGGCGACCTCATGGATGTATTTCCATTGTTAGCGTTAAATGATAGCGCAGTGGTTAAAGTGCCGGTTGACTCAATTTTTAAAGGACACGAAGAATCTCGCCCTCCTTTCCTGGTTAAAGGCAGTAATTTAACGTTCATAATTAAAATTCTGAAGATACAATCGCTAAATGAAGCCATTGCCGAAAGAAATGCCGGATTGGAAAAGTTAAAAGCAGCTGAGAAGGCAGGCGGTGATGCCTACATCAAGGAACATAAATTGGTCACCAAAGCTACAGCATCTGGTTTAAGATATGTAATTACAAAAATGGGTATCAAGCCAAAGCCACTTGCCGGAGATTCCGTGCTGGTAAATTACACAGGCTACACGCTTGATGGCAAAGTTTTTGACAGTAGTGTAGAAGCTAAAGCCAAAGCCGCAGGGTTACAACAACCGGGTCGTAACTACGAACCTATTAAATTCTCTGTTGGCCAAAAGCAAGTTATTGAGGGTTGGGATGAAGCTTTATTGCTAATGAATGAAGGTTCAAAGGCTACTTTAGTTATTCCTTCACAATTAGCTTATGGCGAACGCGGTAGTGGTGAAACCATACCGCCATTTAGTACATTAGTATTTGATGTGGAACTGGTTAAAGTGAACCGTATAAAACACATCCCTGCAAAAGCTGCCACTAAGGCACCTGTAAAGGCGCCGCTTAAAAAGCGGGTTGCAGCTAAAAAGAAGATTTAATTTTTATATTTGAGTTAATAACTCTTCTGTTGTTAAATAAAAATATAAGACTGATTAACCCTCAGTCTTTTTTATTTTTGCACCATGGTGTTAACCGATACACATACCCATCTGTATTATCAAACCGATAATACTCTTCGGGCCGATTTGATGCAACGCTGCCTGGATAATAAAGTAGACCGACTGTTTTTACCCAATGTAGATGCAGCTTCTGTGCCGCTTATGTTTGATCTGCTTGAGGCTTACCCGGCTAATTGTTATCCTATGCTGGGATTACACCCATGCTCAGTTAAAGAAGGTTGGGAAGAAGAGCTGGCCATAATTCAGCCGGCATTGCATAAGCATAAAATATATGCAATTGGCGAAATTGGTATTGATCTTTACTGGGATAAAACATTTTTAACAGAACAGATCAGGGCTTTTAAATTGCAAATAGATTGGGCCAAAATATTAAACTTGCCTATAGTGATACACTGCCGGGATGCTTTTGATGAGGTTTACGAGGTATTGCAGGAAGAAAAAGATCAAAAATTGCGTGGTATTTTCCATTGTTTTGTAGGAACGTTAGAACAGGCTAAAAAAATTATTGATTTGGGCTTTTATTTAGGTATAGGTGGTGTTGTTACCTATAAAAATGGAGGTCTGGACAAAATTTTACCGCAAATTGATCTTCAGAATATCGTATTAGAAACAGATTCTCCGTACCTTTCGCCCGTTCCGTATCGGGGTAAGCCCAATGAAAGCTCTTATTTAACATATATTGCTCAAAAGGTAGCGGAACTGCACCAAACTTCTATAGAAAAGGTGGCGGGCATCACCACTGAAAATTCAAAAAGGATATTTGGTGTATAAATTAAAACATATTTATATAGTATAAACCTAATTTCATGAGCCAGATACTGATCATCTATACCGGTGGGACAATAGGTATGATGAGCGATCCTGTTACGAAGGTATTAGTACCTATCAATTTTGAGCAAATTATGGATAATGTGCCCGAATTGGAGAAACTTAATTGTAAAATTAAGGTGCATTCGTTCGATCATATTATTGATTCATCAAACATGAATCCGGCTGTTTGGAGTGAATTGGCAGGCTTAATCGAATCTAATTATGATACCGTTGATGGCTTTGTTATACTACATGGCTCTGATACTATGGCTTTTACTGCATCGGCATTAAGCTTTATGCTGCAAAACCTTAATAAGCCTGTAATATTTACCGGCTCGCAATTGCCTATAAGCGCGGTACGCACCGATGCCAAGGAAAATTTGATGACCTCGATAGAAATTGCCAAGGCCAAAAAGAATGATAAATCTCGCGTGCCGGAGGTTTGTATTTACTTTGATTATAAACTGTTTCGTGGTAACCGGGCGTTCAAATATAACTCTTCTAAATTTGAAGCCTTCCGTTCACCCAATTACCCTATACTGGCAGAGTCTGGTGTGCATTTGCGCTTTAGTGCTAATGATATTCGCGAACCAGGCGAAGGCCCACTGAAAGTACATAATAACCTGGTGAGTGATGTTGCTGTGCTAAAATTATATCCGGGTATTAGTCCTAAGGTAGTTGAAACTATATTAGGAGCTGATGTGCGTGGTATTGTGATGGAAACATTCGGTGCCGGTAACACCACAACCGACCAATGGTTTGTTGACTTGCTGAAAAACGCTATCGATAATGGTAAGGTGATACTGGATATTTCTCAATGCAAGGTGGGCACAGTTGAACTGGGCCGTTATGAAACCAGTAAGCAGCTAAAAGATATTGGCGTAGCCAGTGGTTTTGATATGACTTATGAGGCCGCTGTAACTAAAATGATGTACCTGTTGGGCGAGATAAATGACCCCAAAGAAGTGAAACGCTGTTTAGAAAAAGACCTGCGCGGCGAGTTAACGGAATCATAAGAAAGATTGTCATGCCGGATTTATTTTGGCATCTTACATTCATGTTGGCAGGTATGTAACAAATAAACCTTAATATGGCGATGGGCTTAAATCCGTCGCTTTTTTTGTTTAACGTTGTTATACAATATTTATCATGTGTAATAAAGCTTAACTTTACACCTCTTAAGTGAATATATTATTTGCCAATTTCTGCGTTGATACAAAATGGATAATATTTGCCTGGTTGAAGATGAAGACAAAGTTTCATCATTTATAAAAAAAGGGCTTGGCGAGCATAATTACGAAGTAGATATTGCTGCTAATGGTGAGGATGCCCTTGACATGATATTGCAGAAGAGCTATAACCTGGTGATACTTGATGTGATGCTGCCCGGAATGAGCGGTATTGAACTTTGTCGCCAGCTGCGCAAACAGCAGCCACAATTGCCCATTTTAATGCTGAGCGCATTAGGCACTATTGATGATAAGGTCAACGGCCTGCATTCCGGTTCTGATGATTATTTGGTAAAACCCTTTCATTTTAATGAGCTGCTTGCACGTATTGAGGCCCTGCTTCGCCGTAAGAAACTGGCCGATGGAGATAGCCACATCCTGAGCTTTGGCGGCTTAAAATTAAATACCTGGGACAAGACCGCCGAGCGCGAGGGCAAGCAAATTTCGCTTACCGCAAAAGAATACAGTTTGTTGGAGCTGTTTATTAAAAACCCCGCCAAACTACTATCACGTGAGTTTATTATGGAGCGGGTTTGGGGTATTAACTTTGATACCGGCACCAACATGGTTGATGTTTATGTAAACTACCTGCGCAATAAAATTCAAAAGGGATTTGATAAAAAACTAATTCACACGGTTATTGGCATGGGCTACATTTTAAAAGACTAAGCAATTCATGAAGATCAAAACCCGCCTTTCTCTTTATTTTACGTTGATAAGCTCGGGGGCGCTGCTGTTGGTTTTAGTGGCGGTTTACGTGGCCGTTTTTTCTTTTTTTACTGCCGATTTTTATAACCGTTTAACAGATCGTACCAACCTGGCATCGCAGCTGTATTTAAAGGCTGATGAACTGGCGGCTGATTCTATATTGCAGCTACAACAAAAATATATAGAGAAATTACCAGGCGAAGTGATCCGTATCTATGACGATAATAACCTATCGGCTTTTGATATGAAACACAATATTTACTGGACAAAAGATGTCATAAACCAGGTACGTAAAGACGGGTATTTGCAATATCAGGAAGGTAACCGCAAGGTGGTAGGCAGATCATATAAAGATAACCAGGGCAACTACGTTATACTGGCTTCGGCGGTGGATGTTAACTCCTCCCGAAGAATGATTATGCTGGGCGAACTGGCCGGTATTTTATTCGTTATTTTTGGTACCGGGCTATTTTTTGCAGGGCGAATGTTTGCCCAAAAGGCGCTCTCACCGGTAGATAAGATAGTTACAGAAATAAGAAAGATTCGGTCGAGCAATTTACATTTACGGGTAGGGCAGGTAAAAAGCAAGGATGAGATTTACGAATTGATAGATAACTTTAACCGTCTGTTGGAACATTTGCAAAACGCTTTTGAGCTGCAGCAAACATTTGTGGCAAATGCATCGCATGAGTTGCGTACACCGCTAACCAGTATTATGGGTGAGGTAGAAGTAGCACTTGATAAAAGCCGCGACCGGGAGGAATATGAACGGGTATTACGCTCAATAGCTACTGACGGCGGTCGTCTGCAGGAAACCATCACCAGTTTGATGGAACTGGCGCAGGTAGATTTAAACTATACCCAGGCCATACTTACTCCGGTTAGGGTTGATGAACTGGTATGGGAACTGGAAGAACACTGGGCAAGCAAAAAAGGACAGGGTATGCTTAAAATACAATTGGCTAACCTGCCCGAGGACGAAGAAGTGCTTACTATTCCTGCTCACAAATCAATGCTGTATATCGCCCTGAATAATATTATTGATAATGCCTTTAAATATTCGGCCCCGCATCCGGTTATTCTCAATTTTGAAGCCACTCTCAGTCATATAAAAATAGCTATTACTGATGAGGGCCAGGGTATAAGCGAAGAAGATGCGCAAAAGATCTTCCGGCCCTTTTATCGTGCAAGCCGTAATAGGTCAATAGCCGGCAGTGGTATTGGTTTATATATTACCAGTAAAATTATTGAACTGTTTAAGGGTACCATTCAGGTAATTTCGGTAAGTGGACAGGGCAGTACCTTCATAGTGGAATTTTTAAAGTAAATCGAATAGCCTCACCTAAATCCTCTCCAAAGGAAAGGACTTAACAAGTATACAACCCACATCTCATTACCCTCTCCTTTGGAGAGGGCAGGGTGAGGCTCTAAATTCTAATGCTATTCTAATTTCATTTTAATGCGCCTCTAATACGGGTACAATAGTTTTGGTATATCAAATTACTATTGTACTCATGTTAATCAAATATATACGTTTTATAGCCTTTTTCGCTCTTGCATTTATTGCAACACAAGGCGCGTACGCACAAACAGATACGCTTAAGATAACTTTTAAGGAAGCCGAGAAAGCTTTTTTAGATAAGAACCTTGATCTGCTTGCTTCAAAATATAATGTAGATGCCTCAAAGGCTTTAGTACAGCAAGCTAAACTGTGGGACAACCCGGTTTTAAGCACTGATCAAAACATTACCGATGTCAACAAAAAATTCTTTGACCACAGCCACGGCACCGGACAAGTATTTGTTCAAATAAGTCAGATAATAAAAACTGCCGGCAAACGTGGCAAACAAATACAAATTGCTAATGATGGTGTGCAAATTCAGCAGGCACAGTTTAATGATCTGTTGCGCAACCTCCACTATAACTTGTTGCTTGATTTTTCGCAGGTAGCTAATTTGTTAGATCAGCGCAAAGTTTATCAAACGGAAATAACATCGGCAACCAATATGGTTAATGCCATTGAAAAATCATACCAGGCAGGTAACAACTCGCTTAAAGATGTTATACGTTTAAAGGCATTGAATTTTGGTTTGCAGAATGATTTGGTTGAGATTGACCGCCAGATAAATGATTTGCAAAGCGAATTGAAAACTTTGTTAGCAGCTAACGAGACACAATTTATTGCCCCTCAAATAACTTTCAATAATACCGATACTACGCTTAACGCCGCCACATTGGCCGAACAGGCAAAATCTTTTCGTGGTGATTATTTAGCTAACCGTTATTTATTGGATCAAAACGTTCATAGCCTTGCCCTGCAAAAAGCAATGGCTGTACCTGATGTTAATGTTGGGGGTTCTTTTGACCAGCATAGCAGTTATGCTAATAATTATGTTGGTTTACAAATAAGCTTGCCTTTGCCAATATTTAACCGCAACCAGGGAAATATTAAAAATGCAAAGCTACTGGTCCAAAGCCAGCAGTTCGCCGTTCAAAGCAACGAAGCGCAATTGAAGAATGATGTGTATTCGGCAGTGAACCAATACAAGCTGAGCCAGCAATTGTTAAGCACCAACGAAACTGATTTTTACAATAAATACGATCAGTTATACAAAAGTATGCAAAAAAGTTTCCAGCAAAAACAAGTGGGCTTACAGGAGTTCATTGACTTTTTTGACTCGTATCGCGAAACCAAACTAAAAATATTACAGCAGCAGCTTAACCTGCAAAAAGCCATTGCCGACCTCAATTTCGCGGTAGGTACAACGGTAGTAAACCCACTATAATAAATTGAACATTATCACATCATCACAGCATAAAGCAATGAAAAAGGAAATATTATATATAGCAATTGGTTTAATAGGCCTTGCATCCTGCCAGGAGAAAAAAACTGGTACAATGGAAACTAAACAGGTTTGCATAAGCGATTCCCTGTCAAAAATGATAAAAATTGATACGGCCAAAACTACTCAAATGAAAGATGAACTCGCCTTATCAGGCCAGGTATCGTTTGATGAGAACAAGGTTGTAAAGGTGTTCCCTTTTACCAGCGGCCAGGTAATACAAGTGAAAGTATCATTAGGAGATAAAGTAACAAAAGGCCAAACCCTTGCCGTATTGCGCAGTGCTGATGTTGCAGGTAGCTATACAGACCTCACATCAACCAAAGCCGACCTGGCCATTAGCAAACGCCAGTTGGAGCAAGCCGAATATTTGTACAAGAGCGGCATATCAAGCGAGCGCGATTATGCCGAGGCTAAAGGAAATTATGACAAAGCTGTAGCTGCAAATAGCAAAGTCCGCGACCAAATTGCTATTAATGGCGGAGGTAATACCAATGCCAGCGGCTCGCTTGTTATTAAAGCGCCCGGCGATGGTTATATAGTTGAAAAGAATATTACAGCGGGCAACTTTATACGCCCCGACAATAGCAACAGCTTGTTCACTATATCTAACATGAAAGATGTTTGGATATGGGCCAATGTGTTTGAAAGCGATATTGCCAAAGTTAAAAAAGGTTACTCTGCCAGGATAACTACACTGGCATATCCTGATAAGGTTTTCAATGGCAAGGTTGATGAAATAAGCTCGGTACTTGACCCGGATAATAAAGTAATGAAGGTGCGTGTTGCATTAAATAATAGCGAAATGTTGTTAAAGCCCGAGATGTTTACCAATGTAGTTATCTCTAATGAGGAAGGCTCAAGCTCGGTAGCCATACCGCAAACCGCAGTAATATTTGATAACAGCAAAAGCTTTGTAATAGTATACAACAGTAAATGCAACCTGCAGGTACGCGAGGTAAGCCCTATAAAAACGGTTGATAGCACTACTTATATTTCAACAGGATTAAAGCCGGGAGATAAGGTAATATCAAAAAGCCAACTGCTGTTATACAATGCTTTAACACAAGAATAGGCTGTTTAATATATCCCTTTACCACAACTGAATTTTTCAGGATCAGTACTAAGTACTATTATTTAAAGAAATGAACAAGCTAATTAAAAATATCATACACTTCTCGCTACGGCACCGGGCGATGGTGTTCTTTATGACTGCGGTGCTGGCTGTATTGGGCGTCTGGAGCTATTTGAATACCCCTATTGAAACGTTTCCGGACGTTACCAATACGCAAATAATTATTATTGCACAGTGGCCCGGCCGCAGTGCCGAGGAGGTAGAGAAAATGGTTACCATCCCAATGGAAACCGTATTAAATTCGGTACAAAAGAAGGCTAACCTGCGTACCACATCGTCTTTCGGCTTATCATACATCCGCATTATTTTTGATGATAATGTTGATGATGCTTTTGCACGCCAACAGGTACTAAGCCGCCTGCAGAACGCTGATTTGCCAGAGGGTATAAAACCTGAGGTAGAACCGCCTTACGGCCCAACCGGCGAAATATATCGTTATACCCTAAGAAGTAAAACTAAAAGCCTGCATGAACTTACCGCCATACAGGATTGGGTGCTTGATCGCCAGTTTAAGGCCATACCGGGTGTTGCCGATGTAAACAGCTTTGGCGGTGAGGAAAAAACTTATGAAGTAAGTGTAAACCCATCATTGCTGCAAAAATACGGACTTACTTCACTGGATGTTTTTAATGCAATTAACCGTAGTAACATTAACGTAGGTGGTGATATTATTGAGAAGAACGACCAGGCCTACATTGTACGTGGTATTGGTTTAATCAATAATATAAGCGAGATAGAGAACATCATTATTAAAAATGTAAATAACGTACCTATACTGGCCCGCAACGTTGCGGATATTAAAGAAAGTGGTTTGCCACGTCTTGGCCAGGTGGGACGCGATAAGAATAATGACGTTATTGAAGGTATTGTAGTGATGCGTAAGGATGAGAACCCTGCCGATGTATTAACAAAGATACGGGCTAAAGTTGCTGATCTGAATGACAATATTCTGCCTAAGGATGTTAAGATTGATACTTTTTATGATCGTACCAACCTCATGGAGTTTTGTACGGAAACAGTAATACATAACCTGCTGGAAGGTATAGTGCTGGTAACAGTGATCGTGTTCTTGTTCATGGCCGATTGGAGGACTACCTTAACGGTGGCCATCATTATTCCGCTTGCGTTGCTGTTTGCCTTTATATGTATGCGTATTAAAGGAATGACGGCCAACCTGCTATCAATGGGTGCGGTAGATTTTGGTATCATTATAGATGGTGCCGTGGTAATGGTTGAGGGGATATTTGTAGCTCTTGACCATAAAGCCAAAGAAGTAGGCATGCAAAAGTTTAACGGCTTAGCTAAGCTGGGCTTGTTTAAAAACGTGGGTGCCGAAATGGGTAAGGCCATCTTCTTTTCTAAGTTGATTATCATCACCTGTTTAATCCCAATTTTCGCCTTCCAAAAGGTAGAGGGTAAAATGTTTTCGCCTTTAGCTTATACATTAGGGTTTGCATTGTTGGGCGCGCTGCTGTTCACGCTTACATTGGTGCCTGCTTTATCAAGCATCCTGTTACGGAAAAATGTCAAAGAAAAACATAACCCGGTAGTTATTTTCTTTGAGAATGGCATCCGCAAAATGTTCAACTTTACGTACAAGAACCAAAAGCTGAGCTTAATCATATCTATTACATTTATGGTGCTTACGTTTATATCGGCAAAGTTTTTGGGTACTGAGTTCTTACCTCAGTTAAATGAGGGGGCTCTTTGGGTTTCTGCTCAAATGCCAATGAGCACATCGTTGGAAAGTTCGGTGAATGTTACCAATAAAATGCGCCAGGTATTATCAACATTCCCTGAGGTAAAGCAAACACTATCGCAGGTTGGCCGTACCAATGATGGTACCGACCCCAAGGGTTTCTTTAACGTACAAATACAAGTTGACCTTTTGCCAAAAGCACAATGGAAGAGGAAAATAACCCAGGAAGAGCTGATATCAGAAATAGATAAAAAGCTGAGCCAGTTTCCGGGCATAATTTTCAACTATTCACAACCTATTATTGATAACGTGGCCGAAGCAGTTGCCGGGGTGCCTGCCTCAATGGCTGTGAAAATATTTGGGCCTGATTTTCAGGTGCTTGACAGTAAGGCAAACGCGGTAATGGCAACGCTTAAAAATATTAAAGGTGTGGAGGATTTGGGTGTATTAAGAAACCTTGGCCAACCGGAATTTAGGATTGAGCTTGACCAGCGTAAAATGGCCCTGTATGGCGTATCAACAGCCGATGCTAACTCTGTTATTGAAATGGCTATAGGCGGTAAAGGGGCAACGCAGCTTTATGAAGGCGAGCGTAAGTTTGATATCCGTATTCGTTACCAGAAACAATATCGCGATACACAGGATAAAATAGAGAACCTAATGGTGCCAACGCTTAATGGCTCAAAAATATCTATAAAAGAGATATCAACCATTACAACATTAACCGGCCCGGCCTTTATATATCGCGACAACAACATGCGTTACATAGCGGTTAAGTTTTCTGTACGTGGCCGTGATTTAGGAAGCACCATTGCCGAGGCACAAAAAAAGGTTGGTGCCGCTGTAAAACTTGATCAGGGCTATTCCTTTACCTGGAACGGTGAGTTTGAGAACCAGATACGTGCCTCAAATACATTAGCACGTGTTGTGCCTATTTGCTTACTGGTTATCTTTCTGATATTGTATACCACATTTGGTAACGCTAAAGATGCTGTACTGGTTATTCTTAATGTGCCGTTTGCACTCATAGGCGGTATACTTGCCCTGCATATAACCGGTATCAACTTTAGTATATCGGCAGGTATAGGTTTCATTGCGTTGTTTGGAGTGTGTATCCAAAACGGGGTTATCCTCATATCAGTTTTCCGCAAGAACCTGGAAGAAGGTAAGCACCTTGATGAAGCTTTATTAACAGGTGTAATATCGCGCGTGCGCCCGGTTGTAATGACCGCCCTGATGGCAGCCATAGGGTTAATGCCGGCAGCAATATCAACCGGTATAGGTTCAGAAACGCAGAAACCTTTAGCTATTGTGGTAATAGGCGGTTTGGTTACTTCAACCATACTTACCCTGCTTATTTTACCGGTTATTTATGCTATAGTGTACAAGTTCATACATAAAAGAGAGAATCGTAAACTATTAAAAAACATAGGCGCAATTAATGCATAAAAAAAATATTGCGTAAAGAAGTTGCCGCATGTTTTAGTGTGCGTGCGGTAAGGGAGTGTGTTGTTTACAATACCTCCCTTTTTTGTTTTAATACATACGCCCACTTTTTTAAGGCCCGCCTTAATAGGTTTGTAAAAATTATACTATAAAATAACATTGTATCACCAGTATAGCCATTAAAATTACCAAACCGGGCATAATTGTATAGAAAACGATCCAGTAATGTGTATTAAATGCCTCACCATAGTATAGTTTTGGACAAGAAGTGTGAATAAGAGTTACAGTAAGTTAATCTTAAAAATAATTTAATTGCTTTTTATCCTTAAATATTAATTAGAAATTAATAGTGCTTGAATAAGGCGTTTTTGAAGTATGATTTTAATCAATGGGATTACTTTTTGCTCTTAAAAGAAAATAATACTAGCTGATATGAATAAACATCAAGGACAAATAGTGGAATACGTTGTAAGGAAAAACGGTTTTAGCCTGAGTGAACTGGCAATAGCGTT
>JAQBNY010000009.1 GCA_028288315.1 Mucilaginibacter sp. | reverse complement strand
ATTATTGGCTCCGGTATTTTTTGCCATCATTATGGGTGTTAGTTATCAGTTTGAACAAAAGAAACAAAATGACACTCATGCATCAGCAGTACAGGCAACATCCCTGTTCTTTAAAGGTGTAGGTTTGGTAAAAGCTGTTTGCTCAATTGCACAAGAGAAGGTATGGTAATACGTACCGAGGGTTTATCATTTAGCTTTGATAAACAGCAAGTTGTTAAGTCATTATCACTACAGGTTCCTGCCGGGAGTATCTATGGTTTTTTAGGACCAAACGGCGCCGGTAAAACTACTACAATTAAAATGCTGCTTAACCTGTTAAAAACAGACCAGGGCAGCATTCATATTTTTGGGCTGGAGCTGCAAAGCAATCGCATTAATATATTATCCCAAGTAGGTTCGCTTATTGAGCAGCCTGCTATATACCATCATCTTACCGGGAAAGAAAACTTGCTGAACCGAGCGATGCTGTTACAGGTAAACGAAAACCGGGTTGACGAAATGCTTAAACTGGTACAGCTTACCAATGCTGCCCACAAAAAAGCAGGTCAATATTCCTTAGGAATGAAACAACGCCTTGGTATTGCCCTTGCCTTGTTAAGCGATCCCAAACTTTTAATATTGGATGAGCCCACCAATGGACTTGATCCTAATGGCATTATTGAGATACGTGAATTAATAATACGGCTGGTACAGGAACAGGGTAAAACTGTTTTCATATCGAGCCATTTGTTATCCGAGATAGAGAAAATGGCTACACACGTAGGTATCATCAATGAGGGTGAATTATTATTTCAGGGAAGTGTTAAGGATTTGGAGAGCATAAGCCATCCGCAAGTTCAAATTGAGGCTGATAATACTGTTGATGCTGCTAACCTTTTAAAACGCCATGATTTTATTGTGAATAATATTAACCATGAACGTTTATATATCCCGTTCACTTCAAAACAGCAAATAGGCGAGATCAATTCCCTGCTTGTGCAGAACGGTATAACCGTGTTTGGTATTAATAAACAGCACAAGGATCTCGAAAAATTATTCTTAGATATTACCAAAAGCAACTAATTATTACATGAAGGGATTTTTATTATCATTCCAATCTGAATTTTATAAGACCCGTAAAACACTTAGTTTTTGGTGCGCAATTATATTACCATTATTTATTGGCCTATTAGCTTTTGCCATATTTTATACCAAAAGCGAAAAGTTTATTATGTTGCAACCCTTAATGCTGTGGGTACAATTTGCCATGGTGAGCCTTGGTATAATGGGCACTTTACTGTTACCTATGTATACCATATTTATTGCCTACTCGGTAAACAGCGTGGAACATAAGGCCGATACCTGGAAAACATTATTTAGCCTGCCATTATCACGGTGGTCTGTTTACGGGGCAAAGTTTTGTTATGCGGTGTCTCTGATTTTTTTATGCCTTGCATTGTTTGCTTTATTTACAATTGGTTTTGGTAACCTGTTAAGCATTTTAAAGCCCGAGCTTAAGTTTAACAATTACCATATGGAGCAACAGATATTACAGATATATTTTAAACTGTTCTTATCATCATTAGGTATACTTGCCATCCAGTTTTTGCTCAGTCTATTATGGGCCGATTTTTTGAAGCCGATGGGAATTGGTTTTGTTGCAACAATTACCGGTGTAATTGCAGCCTCAAAAAATTGGGAATATAGTTATGCCTTCCCTTATGCACACCCAATGGCTGCCTTAAGCAGCATGATAAAGCATAACAATGACCAGACAAGAAACCTGCAAATAGATATATTTACTAAAGATGTTTTTGTGAGCCTGGGTGTAGCGATAGTTGTATTTATTGCTGGCTACTTTATAGTGCTTAAAAAGAGCATTAAGTAACTCCTTTTTTTATTGTAGAGACACCCCTCACTTCATGCCTCTTTTAGGTTTAAAATCCTTTATAATTCGCTTACAAAGGCTTGCAATAAATATTAAAAGTATTTATATTAGTAAAAACCTTAATTATGAGCACATTACTATTTATAAATATAGGCTTACCAGAAATGATAATGATCTTTATTTGGCTAATAGTAATGTGCTATCCTATAATAGGTGTGCTTTGTGTGTTGGATATTATACGCTCCACCAAAGACCAAAACACCAAAGTACTTTGGGCAATGATTGTTTTACTTGCACCCGTTATTGGCGCCTTTACTTACATGGTCATTGGCCGCAATAGTAAAAACCACATAAAAGCCTAATTATCTTGCAGGCTTAGGGAATACCGGTAAACTTTCGTGTCCGTCCGCATCTACTGATTGTACAGCAAACAGGTAATTATCTTTAGAGTACCCTATTGTAGCT
Organism: Mucilaginibacter sp.; assembly: GCA_028288315.1. Classification (GTDB taxonomy): domain Bacteria; phylum Bacteroidota; class Bacteroidia; order Sphingobacteriales; family Sphingobacteriaceae; genus Mucilaginibacter. The sequence continues at coordinate 7,142 of JAQBNY010000009.1, read as the reverse complement.
GTTGTATCGGTCACATAAAATTTCTTTTCCCAAAACGGATTAATAGTTTCGCGCATTAGTATATAGTAACCGGCGGGTGCTTTACCTTTTGGGGCCTCCCATTTTAATTGCGTTTTATTAGTAAGGCCACTGGTAACAATGCTTACTGCCAGCGGCTCAGCGGGTGCAGTAGCCAGGTTAGCCAATACAGATAGGTTCATGCGCCCTACTTTTTGAATATAGTCATAATCGGCAAAATCCGGCAAGTCGCCGTAGTCCACACCATTCTCTTTACGGATATCCTGGTGCTGACGATTAAAATCTTCATTCATCTCTGTTATGCGTACTGCCGTAAAACCCTGCTGAGAGAATGGAGTATGATCGCCTCCACGCAAGTAACGGTCACGGCGATAAATTAGCTTTACATCCAGTTGATCAACATAACGCTCGGCAATTTCTTTAGTATAACGGGCCAGTTCACGTGCCGGACTATCATTTTCACCACCAACAGAATTACGGGTTCCCGCTTGTTTTTCTGTTTCAACAGCAGGCACACCTTCGCTAAAAACACGCACGCTGCGGTTATCCTTCAGGCCGGTTTCCATACCGTAAGTATTACCTACAATGTCATTATTTAGCATGGCATCAATTTGCCAGTTTTCGGCTTTGGCACGTTTAGCCACATTGCCCGACCCGTACAATCCCTGCTCTTCGGCCACAACAGCCATAAATATAATGGTAGCCGGGAATGAACGTTTTGCCATTACTCTTGCCAACTCCATTGAAACTGCCGTACCTGACGCATCATCTACCGCGCCGGGGGCAAAAGATTTGGCATTCATCACATCTGTAACCCGCGAATCGTAATGGCCAGATACAATGTAAATGCGCTTATCGGCAGTATCTGTTCCTTTTAATATGGCAAGCACATTTTTCATTGGTGTTGGCTTATCAATGCGGTTGCCCTTTGGCTGCACAAATTCGTCAAACTCTACCTTCATCCGTCCGTTTGATGCGGCGGCGTATCTTTCATATTCTGCTTTTATCCAGTTACGGGCAGCACCAATACCTTCGGTTTTGCTTACGGTATCACTTAACGTATGCCTTGTTTTAAAGGAAACCAGCTTGCGTACAATGGCCTCAATGTTTTTTGAGGATACCTCATCAAGCATTTGCTTAATGGAAGCATCTTGTTTAATGGTGGTTTGCGCCGATGCTGAAACGGTTATAAATAAGAGGATGAAGAGTTTAGGATATTTCATAAAGCAATGTAAAAATAAATTTCAATGTGTAAAGCGTGATATTTAGCCTTAACAAACATTTTACATAAGAAAACCCCAGTACTTACCTAAATAAGATGCAATGTATCGCATCCTATAAGCTTATTCGTCTTCCTCTCCCTCGGCAAACTCTAACATGCTACCCGCTTGTTTAAAGTTACTTTTTACAAAATGGCACCAGTCACATTCTTTTTTGCCGCATCCAGTACTAAACTCATGGTTCATGATCTTTTGGTATACGGTTGTTATCTGCTCTGTTACCGTTTCAATATCATCTGGCGTTATTACTATCTTTTCTTTAAAGTACTCATCGTCTTTAACCGGTTCAACAAAATCAAATACTGTATTTATAACTTCCCAATCGTTGGTGTGGTCGTTATCTATTAGTATTTTATAAAAAACCGCCTGGCGCCAGTAATCACCACCATTAATCTGCTCGTTGGTTGGGCGCGCTAGCTTGTCTTTGGCATTACGCACACGACCGGTTTTGTAATCAACCACAGTAACCTGCTTACCATTAAATTCAATTTTATCGAGGTTACCTTTAATTGGTACACCCCTTACTTCAATATTCTTAATGCTCCGCTCTGTTTGGGCTACCTTGTTCCATGTTTTAATATTTTGCTCATAGTAAGGCGGTAGTATTTTATCGCCATAATCTACTCGTAACTTAAACTCATCTTTGGTGAACGAATCGCGGTTACGGTACATATACCAGCGGAATTCTTTAATAAATTCCTCAGTCGGCATAAAATCATTATCGTATAACGGCAATTTTCTAAAAGCTTTATTTAGCGCCCAGTGCACTGCTTGTCCAAACGTAGCTGACGGACTTTTACCCGACGGCACCCTTATTAAGCATTGGAAATAGAACCGCAGCGGGCAATCCAGATAATTACTCAGATGAGTTACTGAAAGAGTATAGTTTTGCAACAACTGACTAATGTAGTTCCTATCCAACAATTCAACAACAGGCTTGTCGGCTTCGCTAAACTGTGTAACAAAAAAGCCCAGCATGTCATCACTGCTCACTTTCGGAAATTTTAATTGTAGATGGGTATCGGCCAGTATCTCCCCAATGAATTGCGAAGGCTCCTGATCTTTACCTTTTTTATCCTTACCCGCGTACGAAATATTAAGGCATTGCTTAGCACGGGTAATGGCTACATAAAACAAACGACGAGCTTCTTCCTTTTGAGCAATATCATCAGATGCTGCCCTTGTAAGCGTATCCGGATAGCTAAAGCCGTGATTTCGGCCTTTACTATCCCATGTTTTTTTATCGCAACCAATAAAAAATACGTGCTCAAACTCCAACCCTTTAGAACCATGCGCTGTTAAAAAGTTAATGCCGTTATCAGAAAAGATCACCTTGTTCAAATCCAACCTGATATTGTTTTTCTTCATCAGGTCAATGGTGGCTATCAGGTCGGCCAGTTTAATTTCGGGGTTCTTACGACTCTCGTCTTTCAGAAAATCAAAGAAACTGGTAAGCGCCTGCATGTACATCCCCTTATCATGCTGCTGCATAATGTATTTAAGAATACCCATTTTGGATATAACATCCTGAAAAAATTGCTGCAACGTTACGCTCACCGCCGATTTTAACAACTCATCAATATCGTTAATGAGGTATTTCATCTCCACGTTCTTCTGCCCTTCAAACAAATCGGGCTGTGCCGATATCCGCATTTCGCTGATATAGCGCCGCAATGATGTTTTAGGCAGATTATTGCTTGCTGTGGCAAAATTTTCTTTTGATACCGCTATACTGGCCTTAGCAATTTCAATAGGCTGAATGTTGAACAGATCATAATGTAAGATCTCGAATAGCAACTCATCACCACTATAAGGCGAATCAAGCTCCATTGCAAGGTAGCGTAATATGTTCACTATTTTTTCGCCAAAAGGCAAGGTCAGAATATCAATTTTACGTTTGGTATTTACGGCAATTTGCTGGGCATCTAAATAATGCAGCAATTCCTCTACCTGGCTGTGGTTACGGTAAATAACGGCTATTTCCCCAGGCTCGGTACCTTTTGCTACCAGCTCTTTTATTTGCAGGGCAACATCAACCAATTCCTGATCGGGGTTTTCGTACTCTTTAATTATTGGCTCAACAACTAAATCAGTAAAGCGCGGATGGGACGATTTCAGGTTCTTATCCAGCCTAAGCTGTGCAGTTAAACGCTCCTGGTTATTACTAATAAGCGCACGCGAAATATCAAGTATATGCTGGTTGGAACGGTAATTATGTTTTAACACAACGGTGTGCAGCGTATCCACATAATCGCCGGCAAAATCAAGAATGTTTTTCATGTTTGCCCCCTGGAATTTGAATATCGACTGGTCATCATCGCCAACCACAAATACGTTTGGTGTTTCCCAATAATTCAGTAAAAACTTCAGCAATTCGTTTTGTGAGCCACTCGTATCCTGAAACTCATCCACCAGAATATATTGATAGCGCTCCTGATATTTACGTAATATCTCATCATTCTCGCGGAAAGCTTTAAGCACCCAAATTATCATGTCGTCATAATCATAACGGCCAAGCTGTTTCATTTTGGCATCATAGCGTTTGTATTCGCCAACGGCTGCCAGCATTTTACTCATAGTTTCATGAGCCTTGTCTATATCTTTTTGTTTTGGGTCGCCTATTTTTATACCTGCCTTTGGGTTTGCTCTTTTATAAATAAATTCATCGCGGTTTGGCAGATCATCCAAATACTCTTTAACAGCCAACTGTATCAACTCTTCATTCCAGTTCTCGCGCTTCATGGTAGAGAACAGGCTTTTCAGTCGCGGTGCATCATAATAAATATCGCCGGTGAAGCGCTTTAATAAATGTTCGTTATCAAAATCATCAACTAGTTCCCTAAACAACATAGCCGACTCCAGGTCAGACAATGCCTCCAGGTTCAGCTTGCCAAAATATTCGAGGTTCTCCTGAATTATCTCGTTACAAAAAGCGTGAAAGGTGTATATGTTGATCCGGTAAGCATCCGGCCCGATAAATTCAAACAAACGCTTGCGCATGGCAACAGCGCCTGCATCAGTGTAGGTAAGGCAAAGTATTTCGTTTGGCAAAGCATCCGTATCGGTCAGTATTTTACCAATACGGGCGGCCAGGATCTGCGTTTTTCCAGTACCCGGACCGGCAACTACCAGCACCGGACCATCCATTTTATTTACGGCAGCCAATTGTTCGGGGTTTAACCCCCCAAGTGCTTCCTGGAATTTGATATTATATTTATTGAGTGGAGATTGCATAATTGTAAAGTAAATATAAGAATTGTTGGCGAGGGCTGGAATTGTTGTGCAAAAGTTGACAAGTTGGCGGTGACGACACCGCCAAAATAATATAGTTTACTCCACTCGAGCCACTAACAATAGAAACCCCGGTTTCGGTGTTCTCACCGAAACGTACCTAACAAAAAAAGCATTCGCCCGTAGGCGAATGCTTTCAAAAATTTTATATAATTAAATTATTTCTGCCTAAACCAAACCTGTATTGGCGCACCCGAAAAATCAAAGTTCTCACGTAGCTGATTTTCAATAAAACGGTAGTATGGTTCTTTTACATATTGCGGCAGATTACAGAAAAACGCGAACATTGGTGATGCACCTGCAATTTGCGTAATGTATTTTATTTTAACGTACTTACCTTTTAATGATGGCGGCGGATAGTTTTCAATTATCGGCAACATAATATCATTTAGTTTTGAGGTAGGTATTTTGCGGGCGCGGTTCTCGTAAACCTGGTTAGCAACTTCAATTACTTTTAGCACACGTTGTTTTTCGGTAACCGATGTAAATACAATAGGCACATCAGTAAAAGGTGCAATTTTCTGATGGATCTGATCTTCAAAAGCCTTAATGGTTTTATTGTTCTTCTCAATCAAATCCCATTTGTTTACCACTATAACAATGCCTTTCTTGTTCTTTTCGGCCAGGTGAAAAAGGTTCACATCCTGAGATTCCAGACCTTCAACCGCGTCAATCATCAGTATTACTACATCTGCTTCTTCTAAAGCCTTGATGGTACGCATCACCGAATAGAACTCAATATTCTCTTTAACCTTGGTTTTTTTACGCATTCCGGCAGTATCAATCAGCATAAAATCATGACCGTACTGGTTATAATGTATGTGAATGGAATCGCGCGTGGTACCAGCTATCGGGGTAACTATATTACGATCCTTACCAATTAAAGCATTTATGATAGATGATTTACCTACGTTGGGGCGGCCAACAATGGCATACTTAGGGCGTTCGTTCTCTTCAAATGGCACATCCTCAAAATGCTTAACCACCTCATCTAATAACTCGCCGGTGCCAGAACCTGTCATAGATGACAGGGTATAAATTTCGCCTAAACCTAAGCTATAAAATTCAGTAGCATCGGCCAGTTGCGAGTTGTTGTCTAATTTATTAACTACAACAAATACCGGCTTATTTCCTTTACGCAAAATGTTTGCAATCTCATCATCCAGATCGGTAATACCAGTGGTAACATCAACCATAAACAAAATTACGCTTGCTTCTTCAATAGCGATAAGCACCTGCTCGCGAATGGCAACTTCAAAAAGTTCTTCAGAGTTGGCTACATAGCCGCCAGTATCAATTACCGTAAATTTTTGGTTGGTCCACTCAGATGTACCGTAATGTCTGTCGCGGGTTACTCCGCTAAAATCGTCAACAATTGCTTTACGGCTTTCGGTTAAACGGTTATATAAAGTTGATTTTCCTACGTTAGGCCTGCCTACTATAGCTACTATGTTGCTCATGGTTTTTAGAATCAAGAGTCAAGATACAAGAATCAAGACGGCTTCTAAGCTGCCTTTCGTTACTTAACTCAAATATATTATAAAATTTATTTCTTGAATCTTGATTCTTACATCTTGATTCTGATTTATTATTCGTACCCGAATTTTTTTAGGTAATTTTTTTTGCTGCGCCAATCAGGGATAACTTTTACAAACATCTCCAGGAAAATTTTCTTCTGGAAAAACTCTTCCATATCTCTTCTGGCGTATGTACCCACAATTTTAAGCATCTCGCCTTTATTGCCTATCACAATATTCTTTTGTGAATCGCGCTCAACAATAATTTCAGCGCTTATGCGGTGCAGCTTTTCGCCCTCTACAAAAGCAGTAACAATAACTTCGGTGCTATAAGGTATCTCCTTTTTGTATTGCTTAAATATTTGAGCACGGATCATTTCTGATGCAAAGAAGCGATCGTTCCTGTCTGTAAGTGCATCCTTTTCATAATAAGCCGGATGCTCTGGCAGGCTCTCCAATACAAAATCCATTACTGCTTTTATATTATGATCATGCAGGGCTGATATTGCAAAAACCACTTTGGGTTTCAATTTTTCCTGCCAATACTCTACTTTTTCTTTTACTTCTTCTTCTGTAGATAGATCAATTTTATTAATCAGTATCGCTAACGGTGCTGTAGAACTTTGCAGTTTTTTCAGCACATCCTGTTCGTCATATTCTTCGTTAATGTCAGTAACCAGCAATATCAGGTCGGCGTCTACTATAGAGCCATCAACCTGGTGCATCATACTTTCATGCAATGCGTAATGTGGTTTAATGATGCCTGGAGTATCAGAAAATACTATCTGGTAATCATCTTCATTAACAATACCCAAAATTCTGTGGCGGGTGGTTTGCGCCTTCGGGGTGATGATTGACATTTTTTCGCCCACCAATGCATTCATAAGGGTTGATTTACCCGCATTGGGCTTACCAATTATACTTACAAAACCTGCCCTATGTGCCATAAAAAAATAATTAAAATATTATTTGGACTGCAAAGAAACGAATTATATCTTTGCAGTCCAATTAAAAGGGATTGCAAATTGCTTTTTTG
>JAQBNY010000073.1 GCA_028288315.1 Mucilaginibacter sp. | reverse complement strand
CCACCAAAGCGGCTGCCCGGCTCAGGCGAACGTTTTACCATTGTGCCTATAACAAGCAAAATGATTCCAATAATTGCTACGAACATTACAGTTTAGGGTTTAATATTAGTTTAAAATTAGGTTTAGTACTTAGGGTTTTGGGGTATTTTTTATTTCTTTTATCAATCTTATTTTTAGTGTAATTATTATACCGGCAATAAATGCGCAACCCAGCACATACTCGTAACGGCCATGCTCAAACGCCGAGTATATAACCAGAATACATAAGAAGATTACCAAATTATAAAACACATTAAGCGCTACCTTTTTACCCATGGTCTTAATATACGTTAAGGGTAGGATCAATTTCGGCTTGCCATGCTAATATGCCGCCTTTAAGATTGCTCAGGTTAGTATAGCCATGCTGTTCTAACTGCATAATGGCAGCCGCACTGCGTTTGCCACTTCGGCACATTACTACAACAGGTTTGTTTTTGTCAATTTTATCTGCCTCAATTATAATTCCACCCATAGGAATCAATTCCCCGCCAATATTTGATGTTTCATATTCAAAGCTCTCACGAACGTCTATTAGTTGAAAATCTTCGCCTTTATCTAACTTCTGTTTTAATTCCTGTACGCTTATTTCTTTCATGATAAATATAATTATAGTCAAAGGTAGGTTTTTTCTATATCAAATATTTATAAGTAATCTGTAACAAACGGCACTCAAGTGCGTTTTATATTTATGTTTTTAAAAAAATAACAAGTAAATTGGTTAAATGAAGAAAATTACCCGGTTTTTTTGGTTTTGTTCCGGAGCACATATAGATACACTTAAAAAGTACCCCATTGAGCATAATAAATATGTTGGAATTGGGGCCACTATATTTTTTACGGCATTGTTTGCATCCCTATCCGGGGGATATGCTATGTACTTTGTTTTTAGCGGTGACGCGTTTGCTGTGGGCTTTGCCATATTGTTTGGCCTGCTTTGGGGAACCGCCATTTTTAATATGGACCGCTACATAGTATCCAGTATAAATAAAGAAGGCAGCACTAACCAGCAAATACTACAGGCATCGCCGCGTATATTATTAGCTATTGTAATAGGTATTGTAATATCCCGCCCGTTGGAATTAAAGATATTTGATAAAGAAATCCGTCAAAAACTAAAAACAGCCTACCTAAAAGGGCAGCGCAGTAAAATTGATAGCCTGCAGAGAACATATAATCAGAAGTACGCCCAGGAGATGGGTAAGAATACCGACCTGAAGAAAGAGAAAGATTCATTGGAACGAGATATTAACCGCTCCAGATACCTATTGAACCAGGAAGTGTTTGGTGATAAAACAAACCAAACATCGGGTATTACAGGTTATGGCACATATGCAAAGCAAAAAACCGAGGTGTTGCAGGAAAAACAAGACCGCCTGAAAACAGTTACTGATAACCTGGGGCAGATGGATAATTACCTGAGTCGCAGAAAAGAATATGAAGGTGTAAACGGGTTACGCCTGTTCAGCGAGCATCAACTTGATAGCCTGGCTAATGTAGCTGGCTTTGCCGACCGTAATTGGGCGCTGGGACAGCTCTCTTACAATGAGAAGGGTACCCGTGATTTGGATACTTACCTCGCCATTTCTTTTATAGGCTATTTGTTTATTTTGTTTGAGTGTTTACCGGTATTTGTAAAACTAATGTCGCCCAAAGGGCCTTATGATACAGCTATTGCCAAACTCAGCGAAGCTAATATGCACTTTGCAGAAAAAGACAAAGATCGGGATATGGCCGTTACGGACACCACCTATGAACACAACCTTGATGTGGATGTGGCAAGACGAAAGAAGATTATATCAGCTCAATCTGAATACGATTTAGAGCGGCAAACTTATGATTAAATGAGGCCTATCATATAAGCGATACAAAATCTATTATCCGGCAGGAATATGGCAACGCCATCCTGTAATAAAATTGATGGAAAACATTTCCTGATTAAATAGTACTTTCATCGCTGGAATAATATTATGATGAAAAATTTACTATTAATTACGGCTGCATGCTTGCTGGCCTCTGCATCAATAGCCCAAACCAGTCAAAATGCTATCAGTTATTCGGTATCGTTTCCTAATGTGGTTCATCACGAGGCCGAAATAGTAATGACTATACCGCAGGTGCCTGCCGGCCCGCTAAAGGTTCGCATGAGCCGGTCTTCGCCTGGTCGTTATGCCACGCATGAGTTTGGTAAAAATATATACAACGTTAAAGCTACTGATGGTAATAACAAACCACTGGTTTTAAACCAACTGGAGGGTGATGTTTACCAGGTGCCTGCTCATGGTGCAACCGTAAAAATTAGCTATACCCTTTTTGGTAACTGGACAGATGGTACGTATACCAGCATTGAGCCCAGCCATGCACATTTAATGATGCCCGCCTCGTTTATGTGGGCGTATGGTATGGATAACCGTCCGGTAAAATTTACTTTTAATGATCTGGATAAAAACGGATGGAAAGTAGCCACACAGTTAAAGCTCGAAGGTAATAATGTGTACTCTGCTCCAAACCTGCAATATATGATGGATAGCCCGGTAGAGCTATCGGCTTATAAAGAAGTTAAATGGACTGTTAAAAATACCGATGGTAAAGACGAAACCATAAAACTGAGCACTCACTCAGATGATGATCAATCAGTGATTGAAGGTTTTGCCGAAAAAGTAAAGAAGGTAGTACTGGAAGAAAAAGCCGTTTTTGGTGAATTACCAACTTACGATTATGGCACCTATGTATTTTTGCATGATGTACACCCAAGTACTGCCGGCGATGGTATGGAGCACCGTAACTCTACCGTTATTGTTCAGCCTATTGACAAAGTTAGCGGCAACGAGGTGCGGTTATTGGGGACATTCTCACATGAATACTTCCATAGCTGGAATGTAGAGCGCATCCGCCCAAAGACATTAGAGCCTTTTAATTTTGAGCACGCCAACATGAGCAACGAGCTTTGGTGTGCCGAAGGTTTTACACAATATTATGGCGGGCTGGTACTAACCCGTGCGGGTTTTGATAGCCCTGAGGAATATACCAATACCATCGCCGGTTTAGTGAATCAGGTGCTGAATACTCCAGGTGCAAAATACTACACGCCGGTTCAAGCCAGCAGATATGC
>JAQBNY010000037.1 GCA_028288315.1 Mucilaginibacter sp. | reverse complement strand
GGCAGGGTTTTTAATGTATATATAATATAAAATTAAAATCTATGATACCTGAAGACTACAACCCGGAATTTAGTGTTGATCCTGAAGATTTGAGCAACACATCAGATAACGAACTGAATGATACTGGCGATAGTGAAAACCTGAATTACGACGAAACTATTAACAGCTATGAGTATGATGTAAAAGGTGATAATCCAGATTATGATCACCCGGACCCATATGATACTACGGTAAAAGACGGCGAGGATATGAACTCCACCTATGACGAGGCCAACCCATTTGATGTAAACGGTGAGTATGACCCCAACAGATCATTAGAAACCGATGTGGATACGCTGGGCATGCATATAGATAGCGGTAAAATTGTTGAACTTAACGCAAGAGATGCTGCTTTATCACATACGCCTGAAGATGACCGGGATGATCTTGATGAAGAAGGTTACCCTAAAAACGATACAGACCCCTTAAAATAATAAAAAAATGGCGGGCAATTTCCGCCTATTTTTTATTGCAAATATTAAATGATCGTAGGCAAAAAAGGTCAAAAACATCATTTTGCTTTGCTATCAATAAATTTGCACCTATTTGCAAAAAAGTGTGCAAAACAGTATCTTTTCTTATCTAATCAAACTCCAAATTAAACCTGTTTTTCAGATCTATCAGTTGTGGATTTTTGGCTGCCATGTACTGGAATTTTTCGGCAGCGGTATAAGGTTTCCTTACTGTGGTTGTTTCCTCTACCCTGGCATTCACCTCAATACTAAAATTCTTTAAGGTTGTACGTAAAAAATTAAGTAGGTAAGGCCGCTCATCTCTAAATGCCATTTCCTGAATTTTGTTAGATACCAATACCTCAAAATTTTCAGGGCTTAGCACTAAAGGTGTAATAGAGGTAAAAATAGTATATAACGTTGCTGGCTTACCTTCGGCTTTTAACTTTGCACCGTGATTGGTCCACAGTTGTAAAAATTCATCAATTGTAAATGGCTGTTTATCATCGCCTTTCAGGTATGGGTCCTCTTCCTCTAAAGCAGCTTCTTCAAGTTTCTTAGTCAGATCTTTTAACGATGGTATTTTAACCGATGTAGTTGTAGAATGTACATTTGCCACAAACGGTTTTGGCTTTTCGGTAGGTGACGCTTCTGTTAACTCTGCAACCGCAACAGACTTATTATCAGTAGATGGCGACTTTCCAGTCGGTATTTTATTGTAAGTGATTGGCGCATCCCTCATTACCGGCACCTCATCGGGCACCGGCACCGAAGCAGCAGTTACTGTGGTATCAAGTTTTTTTTTTAGCTCCCCGTTTGGGGCAGTAACCTGTTCAGGTAACGGTGCAGATGCTATGTTAAACACCGATTGCAAATGGCTCATCTTTAACAAAGCCAGTTCTACTTGTAAGCGCTGGTTCTTGCTTTGCTTATAACTGATATCGCACTGGTTGGCAATATTCATAGCCGATAGCAGGAACGATACACTTGCCGCCTGTGATTGCTGCAGGTACCTGACTTTTATACTTTCGCTAACCTCCAGCAGTTTTATGGTTGATGCATCTTTACCCACCAGTAGATTACGGAAATGTTCTGACAGGCCCGATATAAAATGTGCTCCGTCAAAACCCTTTGATAATATCTCATCAAACAATAGGAGCGTTTGAGCGCTGTCTTCACCTAATAACTTATCTGTTATATTAAAGTAGTAATCGTAATCAAGTATATTAAGGTTATCAATAACCGAGCGATAGGTAACATTCCCCGCAGAGAAGCTAACGATCTGGTCAAACATGGAAAGCGCGTCGCGTAAGCCGCCATCTGCTTTCTGAGCAATAATGTGCAGGCCGTCCGGCTCATAAGTAATACTTTCTTTTTGAGCGATATTTGCCAGGTGCCCGGCCATATCCTCAACATTGATGCGGTTAAAATCAAATATCTGACAACGCGATAATATAGTAGGCAGTATCTTATGCTTTTCGGTAGTTGCCAGTATAAATATGGCGTAGTTAGGTGGTTCTTCCAGCGTTTTCAGGAAAGCATTAAATGCCGCCTGCGATAGCATGTGCACCTCATCAATAATATAAACTTTATAACGTGCCGCTTGTGGCGGTATGCGTACCTGATCAATCAAACTGCGGATATCATCAACAGAGTTGTTTGATGCCGCATCCAATTCATGAACATTAAAGGAATTACCGTTTTGGAAGGCACGGCAGCTGTCGCATTCGCCGCAGGCCTCTCCGTTGGGTTGTAAATTGGTACAATTAATGGTTTTTGCCAGGATACGGGCACAAGTGGTTTTACCTACTCCACGCGGTCCGCAGAATAAAAACGCCTGTGCCAGCTGATTATTTTTAATAGCGTTTTTTAACGTATTAGTTATATGTTGCTGGCCTACAACGGTTTCAAAGGTTGCCGGGCGATATTTACGTGCTGAAACAATGAAATTATCCACAGGTATAAAGGTAGCAAGAAATGCTTTAACTTAAAACCTCAAATAAGGATTGTGAATAAATTGAAATAACCGTCTATAGCAAATCACCATTAGGCATGTGGTCATCATCTTCAGGATCGGGCTCTACTAAATCATCATCAACCTGTATTTCATGCATATCGTTGATGAATTCTGTCTTGTCGTCAAAATCTTCATCTTCCTCATCGTTCCAATCGCCTTCTAAAGATTCATCTTCATCGCCCGGGCCCTGTAAAAACAGGGTGTCATACTTAAAAACTGAATGATCAGCCTCATGGTATCTGCTTTCAAAAAACTCCATAAATATTGATTTTTATTAAAAGTACAGTTTATAGCGGTTATATGTTTCAATGTGCAACACATTTAACATTATATATACATACGCTTAATAACGCATTATTTAGCTATAAAGGTATTTGACTTTTCAAATATTCTAACTACATTTGCAGCCCCGTAATAGCGGGTAATTAATTAAAAATCAAATAATAATGCAACAGTACGAAATCGTGATCGTTCTAACCCCGTTGTTATCAGATGAAACTGCTAAAGAGGCAATTGCCA
>JAQBNY010000019.1 GCA_028288315.1 Mucilaginibacter sp. | reverse complement strand
AGTACCCTTAAACTCAACTTGTGAAAACATTAAAAATAGCGATCCAAAAATCGGGTCGACTCAACGAAAAATCTGTTGAATTATTAAAAAATTGCGGCTTAAACTTCGAAAATTATAAAAGCTCGCTCATCTCTCCTGTATCAAACTTCCCTTTGGAGATACTTTTTTTGCGTGATGATGACATTCCGGAATATGTTCAGGATGGCATTGCTGATTTAGGTATTGTAGGCGAAAATGTGATTGAAGAAACCGAAGTTAAAGTGAGTTATTTACAACGCCTTGGCTTTGGCAAATGCTCATTAAAAATTGCGGTTCCTAATAATAACAGTATTGAAAGTGTAGCTCAGCTACACGGAAAATCAATAGCCACCACCTATCCTGTTATATTAGGTAAATACTTAAAAGCACAGGGCATTACGTCAGATATTCGCACCATATCCGGTTCGGTTGAAATTTCACCGGGCTTAGGTTTAAGCGATGCCATATGCGATCTGGTATCAACCGGAGGCACACTAAAAAGCAATGGGTTAAAACCTTTTGCTGATGTAATGTCATCTGAGGCAGTATTAATTGGCAGCAAAGGCCGCGAGAACAACGATTTGGTGCAGGAATTGATACAACGTATACAATCGGTATTGCGTGCCAAGGAAACCAAATACGTTGTATTGAACGTTGAGCGCAAGAACTTAGCGGCCGTTATTGCATTGTTACCTGGCGTAAAAAGTCCATCGGTAGTGCCATTGGCAGAGGGTGATTGGGTGGCGGTACACACTGTTATACCTGAACGTGATTTTTGGGACAGAATAAGCCAGCTAAAACAAGCCGGTGCACAAGGCATTGTAGTAATGCCAATAGAGAAGATAATTTTATAGGTTGTTGGTTTGCATTTAACTGCAAACCGGCAACTGCATAGTGCGAACTGATATGAAGATTTTCAATTATTCAGATTTAAGTAAAGCGGATATTCAAAAACTGGTTCAGCGCAATGTTGACCCGGCAAATGAGATACGCGCATTGGTTGAGGAAGTGATAGACCATGTAAAACAACATGGCGACCGTGCCTTGTATGACTATGCCCACAAATTTGATAAGGTTGAACTGACTAAACTGTATTTGGATAAAGCTGAACTGCAGGAACTTGCCGCAGCAGTATTACCCGAGCAGCAAGAGGCTTTGCAAACCGCCTATGCCAATATCTACAAATTCCATAAAGCACAGCTAAAACCTGAAGACAAGATAGAAACCATGCCCGGCGTAACCTGCTGGCGCGAATTACGGGCAATTGAAAAGGTAGGCCTTTACATTCCAGGCGGTACGGCTGTATTGCCATCTACCTTTTTAATGTTAGGTATACCAGCACGCATTGCAGGTTGTGATGAGATAATTGTGTGTTCTCCTCCGCAAAAAAACGGCAAGGTAAATGCGTTCATCGCGTATGTGGCTTTAATGCTGGGTATAGATAAAGTTTATCTGGCGGGCGGCTCGCAGGCAATTGCGGCCATGGCTTATGGTACCGAAACAATTACCAAAGTGGATAAGATATTTGGGCCGGGAAACCAATTTGTAACAAAGGCCAAAACTATCATACAATCAACCACTACTACAGCCATTGATATGCCCGCGGGGCCATCAGAAGTATTAGTAATTGCAGATAAAACCGCCAAACCTGCTTACGTGGCTGCCGACTTGCTGGCACAAGCCGAGCATGGTATTGATAGTCAGGCTATACTGGTTTGTACTTCAGAAAGCATCGCGCAAGCAACATTAGCAGAAGTTGAAAAACAATTAGCCGTATTGCCCCGTGCAGAAATAGCTAAACAGGCATTGGACAATTCTTACATTATAATCACTGGTACCTTATTAGATGAAGCGATGGATTTCAGTAATCAATATGCTCCGGAACATTTAATACTGGCTACCGAAAGCTGGCAACAAATAACCGCCGGCATCAAAAATGCAGGCTCGGTTTTTCTGGGCAATTTAACGCCGGAGAGCGCGGGCGATTATGCATCAGGCACCAACCATACCTTGCCTACAAGCAGTTATGCAAGGGCGTATTCGGGTGTATCAGTAGATTCATTTGTAAAAAAAATAACCTTTCAGCATTTAACGGCCGAGGGGATACAAAATATTGGCACAGCGGTAGAGATATTGGCCGAAATGGAAGGCCTGCACGCGCATAGAAATGCAATGAGTGTGAGAATGAATAATAAGTAAAATCTGTCATCCTGAGGAACGAAGGATCTATTCGCAATCAGATTCTTCGCTATCGCTCAGAATGACAAGAACAGTAAAAATAACATGTACGATATAAATAACATTTTACGCGAAAATATTAAAAACCTAACCCCCTACTCTTCCGCACGTGATGAGTACCAGGGTGAGGCAAGCGTATTTTTAGATGCTAATGAAAACGCATTCGGTTCGCCGTTGGATACAGCATACAACCGCTACCCCGACCCAATGCAGTATCAGGTAAAAATGCGCCTGAGCGAAATTAAAGGTGTCCCGGCACGCAATATATTTATAGGTAATGGCAGCGATGAAGCTATTGACATCCTGTTCCGCAGCTTTTGCAACCCTGGGGTAGATAATGTAATCATTGTTCCACCTACCTATGGCATGTATCAGGTATCGGCCAATATAAATGATGTAGAGGCACGCAAGGTATTATTAACCGAAGAGTACCAGTTGAATCTGGAAGGTATTGCCGAAGCGATAGATGAGCATACTAAACTGATATTTATCTGTTCGCCCAATAACCCCACAGGTAACTCTATCAATCGCGATGATATAGAAACATTACTGGCCAACTTTAACGGCATTGTGGTGATAGATGAGGCGTATATTAACTTTAGTCGCCAAAAAACTTTCATACAAGAGTTAACTGAATATGCTAATATGGTTGTGCTGCAAACCCTTTCAAAAGCATGGGGACTGGCTGGTTTACGTGTAGGTATGGCCTTTGCCAGTGAAGAGATCATAGAGGTGATGAATAAGGTTAAACCTCCATATAATGTTAACGAGGCATCGCAGCAATTAGCTTTGGAGGCCTTAAATAATGTACAACAGGTTAACGACTGGATAAAGGAAACTTTAGCACAGCGCGATAAGTTAGTGCTTGCATTAAAAGATTTTAATTTTGTGCTGGATATATACCCATCTGATGCAAATTTCATCCTTGTAAAAACAACGGATGCTAAAGGCATATATAATTTCCTGGTACAAAAGGGTATTATTATCCGTAACCGTACAAATGTGGAATTATGCGAAGGTTGCCTGCGGATAACCATTGGCACGCCAGATGAAAATAAAATATTAATTGACACCCTACAGCAATACAAATAATGAATAAGCTGCAAAAAGTACTTTTTATTGATCGCGATGGTACTATTATTAATGAAACTGAAGATGAGCAGATAGACTCATTTGAAAAGCTTACGTTTTACCCCGGTGCCTTACAATACCTGCCTAAAATTGCAGCCGAACTGGATTATGAGTTAGTAATGGTCACCAATCAGGATGGTTTGGGCACTTCATCTTACCCGGAAGATACTTTTTGGCCGGTGCATAACCTTGTCATAAAAACATTTGAGAACGAGGGTGTACATTTTTCGTACCAGGCAATAGACCGTACATTCCCTGCAGACAATGCCCCTACCCGGAAACCCGCAACTGGCCTGCTTACCAAATACCTGGATACTGAAAAGTACGATCTTAAGAACTCTTTCACTATTGGCGACCGTAAGAACGATATCCTTCTCGCTAAAAACCTGGGTGCAAAAGGCATTTGGTTAAATAACAAAACCGGTTTAGGAGATCAGGAATTTAACGCGGATGAAAATAACGACATTAATTCTGTTGTTGCCCTGCAAACTACCAAGTGGAAAGATATTTACGAGTTTTTAAAACTGGGTGTGCGTGTTGTTGAACACAGCCGGGTTACGAAAGAAACAGATATTTACATAAAAATAAACCTTGATGGTACCGGTGAGTCTAAGGTATCAACTGGTTTACACTTTTTTGACCATATGCTTGATCAGATAGCCCGCCATGGCGGTATTGATCTGGAAGTTATTGCCAACGGCGACCTTCATATTGATGAACATCACACCATTGAAGATACAGGTATTGCTTTAGGTGAAGTTTTTGCCACTGCTTTAGGCAATAAAATGGGTATTGAACGTTATGGTTTCTGCCTGCCAATGGATGATTGCCTTGCACAAACAGCTATTGACTTTGGTGGACGGAACTGGATAGTTTGGGAAGCTGATTTTAAGCGTGAAAAAATTGGCGAAATGCCAACAGAAATGTTCTATCATTTCTTTAAATCATTTAGCGACGCCGCAAAATGTAACCTGAATATTAAAGCTGAAGGACAAAACGAACATCACAAAATAGAAGCTATATTTAAAGCCTTTGCCAAAGCCATAAAAATGGCCGTTAAGCGCGATGTAAACAAAATGGTTTTACCAAGTACAAAGGGTCTTTT
>JAQBNY010000017.1 GCA_028288315.1 Mucilaginibacter sp. | reverse complement strand
GGTAAAATAATTCTGGTGGTAATCTTCGGCTTTGTAAAATTCACTTGCCGGGCTAACCTCGGTAACAATAGGTTTATCAAATACTTTCTCTTCGGTAAGCTTTGCTATCATAGCTTCGGCCGCTGCCTTTTGCTCATCGTTATGATAAAATATTACCGATCGGTACTGTGTGCCCACATCATTACCCTGCCTGTTTAAAGTAGTAGCATCATGGGTTTTAAAAAACATCAGCAATAGTTCCTCAAACGTTACCTCATCGGCATCATATTCCAAACCAATTACTTCGGCATGGCCTGTATCACCATTGCATATTTCCATATAAGTAGGGTTTTTGGTAACACCCCCCATATAGCCCGATTCTACCTTTTTTACGCCTTTAACTGCCTGAAATATTGCTTCGGTACACCAAAAGCAACCGTTGCCAAATGTTATTTTTTGAATATGTGAGGGCATATTTTCGTTTTTGTTTTGTTCCATTTCCGTCCCTTTTTACTATCATTTGTCTACCATTTCGACAACCAATTTCACATCAAATTTACCCAAAGCTGCATTAATAACTGTTAGGTGATTGTAATAGTTAGCACAACTGCAAGCTAAATCTTTAATCTTACTTCTGTTGAAAGAGATTAAAATGGTGTATGCGTTGATGCTAATTTATTAAAGGGTCTGACAGCTCAGTACCTATCTTCCAATTTAAACACTTCAGCAGTTTGGGTGGTCAGTTCAGTTATCTTCTTAATAATATCATCCAGTTCATTGGATGATGTTTGTACATATTGTAGCATTTCCATTCTTTCCTCATCGGATTGAGTATCTTGAAGCAAGGTGGTTAATGCCATTATCCGGCATAATGGCGCCCTGACCATATGCGACTGTGTCCATGATATTTCATGAAATGCCTTATTCTGCTCTTCGATGGTTTGCATGTAATTCTTGTGCAAGGTTACATCTCTTCCGGCTACACATGCTCCAACCACCTTACTACCCTCATATACCGGGGTAAGGATGAATCGTATCCAGTAGGTTAATCCATCTTGTCTGTGATACTCATGATCGTACTCAACTATTTTTCCTTTTAAAGCTTCACTAATGAGATGACGGAACTGCTCTTTTCCCGAAGCGTCTATAAAATCCAAAATGCTTCTGCCGGTTTCACATTGCAAACCGCCCATTGTTAAGGCTACAAACTTTTCAGCCTTAGAGTTGAATGTTTTAACCACACTGTTAGCATCTAAAAGAAAAAACCCTTCTACCGCACTTTCAAATATGGCACGCAGGTTAAATTCTGATTCTTTCATCTTAATTTGAGATAGCTTACTTTCTGTTATGTCCTGAGTGATACCTTCAATTTTAACTAATGCTTGCTCCTCATCATAAACATAGGTGGCAATTTGATAGATATAATTAATCGGCAGCTCTGGACGTATCATCCGGTACTCTATCTCCCTGTTCTTTTGTCCAATAAAGGAGGGGGTTAAAGTATCAACAATTTGCTGCCAGTCATCGGGGTGAATCAGCGGTTCAAAAGACGGAAGATAAAGTTCAATGTGTTCTGGCTTTATGCCAAACATTGCATAAGCTTCATCTGACAAAAAGATGGCTTGGGTCTTATAATCATAAGACCAATAGCCCATTTTGCCAATTTGTTGTGCTGCTTTAAGTCTTTGGTTTGACTGTAATATCTCTTGCTCGTTTCTAACCTGTTCGGTGACATCAGTAGCTAATACCAATTTTGCAGCAATTCCATTATAATCAATTGTATTGGTTTCTATGTTTACATCAATCAATTCTCCATTTTTTTTAATGTGGGTTACAAGTCCACCACATAAGTACCCCCTTGTTGTGTCTTCTCTGATTTTTTGCTCGACCTCATTTCTTTTTTCCAGGGGATGAATATCTATTATAGTGGTATTAAGAAACTCTTCCCTACTATAACCATAATGTCGAATGGCACCCTCATTGACATTCAAGAATTGCAGGGATTTTACATCAAAAAGAAACATAGGCATTGGACTCAAATCAAAGATGTTTTTATAATTTCTTTGCACTTGGTCTTTGGAATGGATAGTGGATTGTAAACTATTAAAAATATAGTGAATGAGTAAGACACAAACGATATTCAGAAAGATAAGATTAGCATTTACAGTAAGCCATTCACCAACCGTAAACTGACCAATAAGTAAAGAATGAAAAAGTTTGATGTGAATGATGAAGGCAAACACTGCAATGATGACCGCATTGGCGGCTATAGACCAATAAGCATAGGAGATGGGTAAGATAAGTGTGGCTAAGATGGTAATGGCAAAGAAGTAAAGTATGCCTGGCCCCTTATATCCTAAACTTTCAACCAGAAAAATGGAGAGCGAGTAAAAGATCCCAATAACCAGAATTTTTTTGAGCTTTATAGATAACTGGCTGGAAATTAAAATAAATACAAGGAGCAGGAAACAGACACTATCTACTATAGCAATGGTTTCAAATCCTTGATTTAATGCAAAGTAAACACCCGGTAATAAAGCAATAAGGCTTGCAGGCAGAAAGTATTTGCTAAAGTTGATAAACAACCTGTCTTTCCAGAAATAAATATCGTTTTCTCTTTTAAGCAAGTCAACACCAGTGTTGCTTTCAATAAAATATTCAAAAGCCAGCCACAGTCTCTTCATTGTTTAAATTATAGTTAATAAATTGGCGAAAATTAACCAATAGTACGTAAAGTATTATTATAGGTTACACCTTTTTCGAATATTATCATCCTCAGCAATCGCAATAATTACTTTAACTATTTTCCATTGTGTGGGCGACTATCTGGTGGAGATATACGTATTGATTGTAGTACACGTATTGAATTTGGCACTTGTAATTCGGGTGTCAATACGTTAATTCTTTATTCTCAAGACCGATGGTATGAAGGCTTTCATAGCCTGGCGCTGGCTATTGTAAAGGGCGAAATAGCCGAAAACATTACTTTTAATGCTACAGCCGAAGGACTACAACCAACTACAATTACACTAAAAACCAAATGATAACGGCTCTATTTTAAACTTTACAGCCAGTTCATTCAAATCGTTGGCAACGGCATCCACCAGCGGGATGCCGTTCTTTATTCTATCGGTTTCTGCTTCAAGCTCAGGCTCGCCGGGAATGATCACTTTTTGGGCAGGATCAATAGTAGTTGCAGATTTAAACCGGCTTATCCAGTTATCCATATCAGCCTTAAATTCATCCGCAGGGCGAAAGCCATCTACACGCATAGCGCCTACAAAATGCCCCAAACCCTTTCCCGGTGGGTTAACAGGGGGTTCAAGAAACGCTACAAAGGGCGGTACCCAAGGGCCATAATTTGCACCCGATAAAACGCCGGAAAGTATATCAACCGTGGCGCTTAACCCAAACCCTTTATGACTGCCATGCTCGCGGTCGCTACCTAATGGCAATAATGCCCCGCCCGCTTTTAAAGCATGCGGATCGGTAATATAATTGCCCTGTTTATCCTGTATCCAGCCTTCGGGCACTTGCTTGCCACTGCGCTGGGCTATTTCCAGTTTACCATTTGCTGCCGCGGATGTAGCCATATCAACAATCACCGGCGGATATTTACCTGCCGGGAATGCATAACACATAGGGTTGGTACCCAGCAAGCGCTCATTTGAAAATGTAGGTGCAACAAGCGGGCTCGCGTTGGTCATAGCAAAGCCAATCATATCTTTCTCAACCGCCATTAGCGCGTGGTAGCCGGCAATACCAAAATGGTTGGAGTTACGTACCGACACCCATCCCGAGCCATACTTTTCGGCTTTCTCTATGGCTATCTGCATAGCGAAGGGTGCAACTACCAAGCCCAGGCCGGCATCACCATCAACTGTAGCCGTGGTAGCGGTTTCGTGAACAATCTTAATATCAGGATTGGTATTGATGCGCTGCTTTTCCCAAAGTCGCACATAACCACTTAAACGCGCCACTCCATGCGAATCAATTCCCCGCAGGTCTGACTTTAGCAACACATCGGCAGCTAATACAGCATGGGCCTGACTGCAGCCCATTGCCGTAAAAATATTTTGGGTGAAAATCCGGAGGGCCAGTTCAGGTATCAGCATAGGGCAAATATAATAAGGATAGGTTACAAACCGACGATATTACAAGGTCAGTGCCGCAATCTGCAAGCAAAAAAGGACGCCGTGGCGTCCCCTTTTTGTTATTTCTTATTCTTTACTGCATCGTTGGCTTGCTGCGCCATTAGCAAATGATGTTCTAATATTGGTACATGCTTATTTGCAAAAGCTTTCAAGTCAGGATCTTTCCCATCGTTAGCCTCTTTTTTAAATTCTTCTATATCTTCCTTATGGTCTTTTACCATATAATCAGTATAAGCCTTATCAAAGTCCTCACGTTTCATTTTTGAAAAATCATCATAATCCTTCTGAAACTTTTCTCCTAAAGTGGTAGGTAATGATATCTTTTTTGAAGCCGCCAAAGTTTTAAGCTCATTGTTTGCTTTAGTGTGGTCTGCCACCATCATATTAGCAAATTTCATCACCGCAGGAGAAATGGCTTTGTTTTGAGCCAGCTTGCCTAATTCTACCTCCAACATTCCGCCATTAGCAGCTTCAACTGCATATTTAGCGTCGTCCACTACTTCGGTTGAATCTTTTGCATCCAGTTTTTTTTCATTGGTGTCTGTAGCGGCCTCTGTACTATCTTTTGGTTTATTATTGCTATTACATGATACCGCGGTTATCATTAAAGCAGCAATTAACAGGTTAAATAAGTTTTTCATGGTTCAGTTTTTTATGGTTAACTTATTTAACCAATAATTATGCCATCGTTACTTTATCTTGCTGTTCACCAGTTTAATTATCTCCTCCTCTAAAGCAATAGTTTGCTTTTCTATTTCCGTTCCCCTGCTGATAACATCATCAACCAAAATCTTATCCTTATACCCTGAAGTATTGATCTTTACATTCATAAATGCACCTAACACGGCAGACCGTGCGCAAAGTGCCGCAACACCTGCATCTGTCACAGAATTAGGGTTCCCCGTCTCTACCATAGCTTTTATCAGCGTTAAACTTTCAAAGGCAGTTTCCATTACCTTAAAGGGAATTTCAATGGCATAACGCGTAGCATTTTGTATTTCATTATCACGGGCAGCTTTTTCCTCATCACTTGATTTTGGCAGGCTGAATGCCTCCATTATCTTGTTAAAAGCCGTAGTATCCAGATCTACCAATTTCAACAGTTCATTTTTGTAAGCCTGCCCCTGCTCTGCCCAGTTGCTGAACTCTTCCCAACGGTTATCCCAACCTTTTTTATGGGATGAAAGGTTAGCTACCATCGTAGCCAATGATGCCCCCAATGCACCCATGTAAGCAGATATTGATCCGCCGCCCGGCGCAGGGCTTTCGCTCGCGGTTTCATCAGCAAAAGCGGTTAAGGTCATGCCTGCTAATTTGCCGGCAGCTGCATTCTCCAATAAATATTCAATGATACGTTCACGCGGATTAAACGGAGCCAATTCATCCAACCCCATTGATTTAATGGCTATTTTGATGAGCTCGCTATCACTCACCCCTACTGACCGCTGCTGTTTCCGTAAGAAGTATTTACCGGCATCCAGCATGGCTTTCAATGGGATCAGTCCTACCAGTTCGCTGCCTGTAACACGTATGCCACGCTCGGCAGCTTTAGTACAAACTTCATCAAACGCCACATGAATAGGCGTAACCTCAATATTAGTTAAGTTCATGGAGATTTGGGCAATGCCATACTCTTCAATATACCATCCAATAGCCTTTACACTTTTTAATGAGCCGGGGATAGACTTTGGTTTGCCGTTCTCATCGGTAACAACTTTGCCTGTTACCGGGTCACCTTCACGCATTACACGGCCTGCCTCGCGTACATCAAAAGCAATGGCATTTGCCCTGCGGGTTGATGTGGTGTTCAGATTTACATTATAGGCGATCAGAAAATCACGTGCGCCAATTACCGTTGCTCCTCGTCTTACATCATTTTCTGCCGGGCCAAAATCGGGTGCCCACTGCGGCAATTTTATCTTCTTGAAAAAGCCTTCATACTCACCTGCTCTTATAACCGACAGGTTGCTGCGGCTTTTATCGGCCTGTGCATATTCATATAAATAAGCCGGGATGTGCAATTCCTCACCAACACGTTTAGCTAACTGCCTGGCATACTCAGCCGTTTCCTCCATTGTAATATTGGCTATCGGTATAAGCGGACAAACATCTGTTGCGCCCATCCTTGGGTGCTCGCCTTTGTGTTTGCTCATATCAATCAACTCACCTGCTTTTTTAATGGCTAA
Organism: Mucilaginibacter sp.; assembly: GCA_028288315.1. Classification (GTDB taxonomy): domain Bacteria; phylum Bacteroidota; class Bacteroidia; order Sphingobacteriales; family Sphingobacteriaceae; genus Mucilaginibacter. Next base: position 7,104 of record JAQBNY010000017.1, on the reverse strand, counting down.
AAAAGCGGCCTCAATAACCTTTTCAGGCTCACCAACAAAAGTTACAACGGTGCGGTTAGTTGCCTTGCCGGGATCAACGTTTAAAAGCCTGACACCTTCAACCGTTTCAATTTCGTCGGTAATCTGCTTAATAATAGCCAGGTTTACACCTTCGCTAAAATTGGGAACACATTCTATTAATTTTGTCATTGGTTATTAAGTCAATGTTTCTTAGTCTTTTATTCCCTCCCACAGGAGGGGTGTATTGGGTGGTGCATTAGCAGGGAGGGGTCTCGCCAAGCGAAATCGCAAAGTTCAATAAACCCCTACCTCCTCCTTCCCCAAGGAAGGAATCGCACTGTCTCCCAGCTTAGTCAATTCCACCAGCCCAAACACGGCTTGGCTTCATTTTTCCCTGATAGTATAATATTTCCCGGTAATCGATACATGGGTAGGCTTGCATATCCGCAAGCATTCCTTGCGCTAATATACCACGGTTATTTATTTTTAAAGCCGTTGCCGCACGATAAGTTAATCCGGCAAATACTTCAGCGGCAGATAGCTTTTCGGCAGCGCTCATTACAGCAGCCTGCATTAACAGATCGCCCATTGGAGCCGAGCCGGGATTCCAGTCGCTGGCAATAGCAAGGCATGCTCCGATATTAAGCAATTTTCGGGCAGGCGCATATGACATGCCCAAACCTAACGATGCGCCAGGCAAAGTTACTGCAACAGTATTTGAATTAGCTAATAATCTTATTTCGGCTTCGCCGGATGCTTCCAAATGATCGGCAGATACTGCGCCGGACACTACTGCAACTACACTGCCAGCAGGTGTGAACTGGTCGGCATGAACAGTAATATCAAAGCCCATTAGCTTGGCTTTATTAATATAAACCATAGCATTATCTGCACTAAAAGCGCTTTCTTCAATAAAAATATCTATGCGGTTAGTTAGATTTTCTTTTTTAATTACCGGCAGCAACTCATTAACTATATGATCCAAATACTCCTGCTGCGACCCTTTAAAATCTTTCGGCACCATGTGCGCAGCAAGGCACGTAGAAACCAAATGTGCTTTAGTTTGGGTTGATGCTGCTTTAATTGCCCGCAACTGTTTTAACTCTTCATCCAAACTTAACCCATAACCGCTTTTAACCTCTATAGTGGTTACTCCTTCGGCAAGGTGCCTGTTGGCTCGTTGTACAACCAGTTGGGATAATGTTGCTTCATCAGCGGCGCGCGTTTGGGTCACCGTATCCCAAATGCCACCTCCGGCTTTAGCTATTTCTAAATATGTTTTACCGGAAATGCGCAGGGCGTAACCTTTAGCCCTGTTACCGGCAAAGCAAATGTGTGTATGGCAATCTATAAAGCCTGGCAGCAGTACATGATTGCCCTCAATTTCTTCTATTTGTACCTGTGGATTGGCTCTTCTTAATTCTTCAAAACCCCCAACAGCTAATATTAACCCATCCTCTACCAAAACACCACCGTTTATAATGGTATGTAATAGCTCATCCTTCAAGGTGCCTTTTAACGGCAGGCCCGCTAATGGGATAATTTGAGTAAATGGACCGATTAGTTTTTTCATTTTGTTGTTTACTATAAGCGTTAGGTCATGCTGAGCTTGTCGAAGCACGTGGGCAATGGCCTTATGCGCAATCCTTCGACAAGCTCAGGATGCATCCTCCCTAATATTGACCAATACCCCAATGACCAACCTACCAAACCTTTAATCCAAACCTATCAGCCCACTCACTTGCTTTATCATATCCTGCATCAGTATGGCGGAAAATTCCCATGGCAGGATCGTTGTATAATACCCGTTTAAGGCAGGTTGCGGCACGTTCGGTACCATCGGCTACTACTACCATACCGGCATGCTGCGAATAACCCATACCTACCCCACCGCCATGATGGAACGATACCCATGTAGCACCACCTGATGTATTGGCCATCAGGTTTAGCAATGGCCAGTCGGATACAGCGTCTGAACCATCTTTCATAGATTCGGTTTCCCTGTTTGGCGATGCTACGGACCCGCAATCCAAATGGTCACGACCAATTACAATAGGCGCTTTTACTTTTCCGCTTGCCACCAGTTCGTTAAATATTAACCCTGCTTTTTCACGTTCGCCCATGCCCAGCCAGCAAATACGGGCAGGCAATCCCTGAAAAGCTATCTGCTTTTGGGCTTTCTCCAACCAATTAATAAGCGGCTTATTTTCCGGGAAAGCTTCTATCAGTGCCTGGTCTGTTGTGTAAATATCTTCCGGATCGCCTGATAAGGCAACCCACCTGAAAGGCCCCTTCCCCTCGCAAAACAACGGACGGATAAATGCAGGTGTAAACCCCGGAAAATCGTAAGCGTTTTGTTCGCCGCCTTGTTTGGCAAATTCACGCAGGTTATTGCCATAATCAAAAGTAATGGCACCTTGTTTTTGCAATTGCAGCATAAAGCCAACATGCCGCGCCATGCTTTTTAATGAGAGGCGCTTATATTCTTCGGCATCCGCTTTGCGCAGATCGGCCGCTTGTTGTAATGTTAACCCATTTGGTATGTACCCATTCAAGGGGTCATGTGCCGAGGTTTGGTCGGTTACCATATCGGGTACTATTCCATAAGCAATTAATCTTTGCAACATATCGCCTGCATCTCTCACTAAACCAACGGATAAAGTTTCGCCTTTATTTATGGCTTCTTTTACCCATACTATCGCTTCCTCATAAGAGTGCGTTAGTCTGTCTATGTATTTACTATCCAACCGTTTTTGGATACGTGTTATATCTACATCGGCACCTAAAAAAACGGCACCTGCCATTGTAGCGGCCAATGGTTGCGCGCCACCCATACCGCCTAAACCGGCGCTTACTATCAGCTTGCCCGTCAAATTATTATTAAAATGCTGGCGGCCTGCTTCTACAAAGGTTTCGTATGTGCCTTGCAAAATGCCTTGTGTACCAATATAGATCCAACTGCCGGCGGTCATCTGTTCGTACATCATCAATCCATCTGCCCTTAGCTTATTAAAATGCTCCCAGGTTGCCCAGGCGGGTACTAGGTTACTGTTGGCTATTAAAACCCGGGGCGCCTGCGGGTGACTGCGGATAATTCCCACCGGCTTGCCCGACTGTACCAACAGCGAATGATCTTCATCCAACTCCAGCAACAATTCAATGATCTTTCTTAACGATTCCGGGTTACGCGCTGCCTGCCCTATGCCGCCGTACACCACCAATTCGTCGGGATTTTCGGCAACCTGCCCATCAAGGTTGTTAAGCAGCATGCGCAACGGAGCCTCCGTTTGCCAGCTTTTAGCGTGCAACTGGCTACCAACCGGTGCCTTGTATACCGGGTGGCTGGCGTAGGTTTTAATAAATTCCGAATTCGTCATCATCGTTAAGGTTGATGTTATGCTTTTGAGCGGCTTCGGTTGCTACCGACAGAAACTTGCCGCTTACAATTAATTGGTGCAACGCGTTAATGTCTTCAGCAAAAACGCGGTCCTCTTTTATAAAAGGCACATGCTGCCTAACCAGTTGATGGCAAGCCTCAATTACGGGAGTACTTTGCAAAGGCCTCCTGAAATTAAGCGCCTGCGATGCATAAAGCAGTTCAATGGCCTGTATATATTCAATATTCTCCAGTACCATGTGCAGCTTGCGCCCACTGATGGAGCCCATAGAAACATGATCTTCCTGCCCCAGTGAAGTAGGTACGCTATCGGCACTTGCCGGGAAACACATGGTTTTATTTTCGGTTACTAAAGCGGCGGTGGTGTATTGTGGTATCATCAATCCGGAGTTTAAACCGGCATCATCTGTTAACAGTTTCGGCAATCCGTAACGGCCCTCACTCATGAGGTAACAGCGGCGGTCGGCAATGTTGCCTAGCTCGGCAGCGGCTACGGTGGCATAATCTAAAGGCAGAGCCAAGGGCTGCCCATGAAAGTTACCTCCGCTTATAGTATCATCGGCACTAAAAATTATAGGGTTATCCGTAACGGAATTTAGCTCTATTTCGGTAAGTTCTTTTAAATGCAGCCAGGCATTGCGCGATGCGCCGTGCACCTGCGGCATGCAACGCAGCGAATACGGGTCCTGCACCCTGTCGCAATCAGCATGTGCACTGCCTATAGCCGAGCCTTCCAGCAGAGTGGCCAGGCGCCGTGCTACATGCTTTGTCCCTTTGAAAGGACGTATGGCATGCAGCCTTGCATCAAACGGCCGTGACGAACCCATAAGCCCTTCCAGCGACATAGCACCAACAAGGTCGGCAACATTTAGTGCATTATTTAAACGCTCTACCGCTTTTATGGCGAATGCCAGTATAAACTGCGTACCGTTAATAAGTGCGAGACCCTCTTTAGGCCCTAATATCAGTGGCTGTAAATTATTTTCTTTTATAATTTTTCCTGCCGGATGCTTTTCATCACCGGTAAACACTTCGCCTAAACCAATCAATGGTAAAAACAAATGCGCAAGTGGCGCCAGATCGCCAGATGCACCTACAGAGCCTTTTTCGGGCACTACCGGGATAATATTGTTATTAATATGCCAGATAATACGCTCTAATGTTTGCGGGGATATGCCCGAGTAGCCTTGCGCCAAAGCATGTACTTTGGTTATCAGCATCAGTTTGGCAATTTCCTGCAGTATAGGTTTACCCACACCCACGCTATGACTCTTCAGGATATTGCTTTGCAACAAGCTTGTGTCTTCCTCAGAAATGTGTGTATCGCATAGCGGGCCAAAACCTGTATTAATACCATAAACCGGCTTTTGCGCATGCACTATTTTCCCTACCTCCTGCCATGATGCATTGATGCGGGCAGCGGCTACAGAATTAATTATACCCTTTACTTTGCCTGATGCTATGTCCAGACAAATACCAATAGTGAGGTGGTCAATACCATAATTAAATGCGCTCATAGGGTATTGGGTTAAGTTTATCGCCCACTTTTCCGGAAAGGTTGTAAGCGCGAAATGTATTTTCTAATGCAGATATAGCAGGCAACAGCTCGGCAATCTTTGGGTCGCTTGCTTCCAACTCTGCCATGCTGCTGGTAATGGCATCCCAAACAGGTAATATCTGCTTTAACAATGCACGGCCCTTATCAGTGAATTGTACCAGTTGCTTACGGCCATCATCTACACTAACTGTGGTCTCAACCAAGTTACGATTCTTTAAATTAGTAATAAGCTGACTGGCCGCCGGATGCGATACCTCGGTTTGCTCACTTAATTCTTTTATAGATAATGAATCGTTTTTTGATAATAGATAAAACACAGGGAACCAACTCGCATCAAAATCAATGCCTTCGTTTTGGTAAATACGGTTTATTTCGGCAAGGAAAGTTTCGCTCATCCGCCTTAAGCGGCTGCCTAAAACCAGGTGCCCTAAGTACTTATACAAATTCATAATGCAATTTATATAAGTACTTATACAAATGCAAGTGTAATAGAAAGAATTTCTTAACAATCAGTCATTTAAAGCAAAAGAGTTTGTCTCATTACACCACTTAATTTGTCGTATCTACACCCGATAAATATTGCATGTAATCTTCAACTTTGTATAATCAAAAACTATCATCATGGAATTTGCAACATTCAAAGTCTTAATTGATGCCCCACGTGAAAAAGTTTGGAATACCCTTTGGAGTGAAACCAATTATCCGAAGTGGACAGCCGTTTTTTGCGAAGGCTCACATGCAGTAACCGATTGGAAAGAAGGCAGCAAGGCGTTGTTTCTGGATAACAAAAAACAGGGAATGGTAGCTACCATTGCTAAGAATATTCCAAATGAATTTATGTCGATAAAGGCGCTTTGCGAGGTAAAAGATGGGGTTGAAGATTATGACAGCCCTGGTGCTAAGCAGATGGCCGGTTCGTTTGAGAACTATATGCTTACCACCCACGGCGATAAAACCCTGCTTGTAGTTGAGCTTAGCGGTGAAGATATCCCCGAAGAGTTTAAGAATTTCATTTCAAACGTATGGCCAAAAGCAATGGATGCCATAAAGGCTATTGCGGAGGAATAGTTAATTATAACACGTGTCGGTCTGAACTTGTCGAAGGCCTCGCCTATTGATTAGTAGTTCGACAGGCTCACCATGACAAAATATAAATACGTGTCAGTCTGAACTTGTCGAAGACCTCGCCTATTGATCAGTGGCTCGACAGGCTCACCATGACAAAAAGTATAAAACAAAAAAGGCTTCCCAAATTGGGAAGCCTTTTTCAATGTCTTCGACAAGCTCAGACTGACATTTATTTATCAACCACCTAATGCTGCTGCACCGCTTACAATTTCGGTAAGCTCGGTAGTGATGGCTGCCTGGCGGGCCTGGTTGTATGAAAGCTTAAGAGCTTTCAACAAGTCGCCTGCGTTTTCAGTTGCCTTATCCATAGCGGTCATACGTGCACCATGTTCAGATGCGTTTGAATCTAATACTGCACGGTATAACTGTATTTTAATATTCTTAGGAATCAGCTGTTCTACAATTTCTTCCTGTGATGGTTCTAATATGTAGTTAACCTGTGTTTCAGTAACAGCTTCCTTTTTTAACTCTTCCTTAGGTTTAGCTTCTGGCAAAGGAACCGGTAACAATTGCTCGGCCACCTGATACTGTATGGCCGCATTGCGGAAATGGTTGTACACCAATTCAACACGGTCATAATTGCCGTCAATAAAACCCTTCATGATCGATTCAGTGATTTTTGAAGCGTTTACGAAGTTGAGGTCATGGTACAAATCATTATTGTTGCCAATAACGTTGTACTTACGGCGTTCAAAAAACTCCTGGCTTTTTTTACCGATAGCAACTATAGATACATTGCCGGCCCTTAACTGCTCACTATATTTCTCAGCTATAAGGTTATTAGCTGTTTTAATAACGTTGGCATTAAAAGCACCTGCCAAACCACGGTTTGATGATACAACAACTACCAATACACGTACCGGCTCGCGCTGCTGCAGGTATGGCGATGCACCGTCCTCCAAACTTGCCGATAGGTTAGCCAACAGATCTTTCAACTTGTTAGCATAAGGGCGTAATTGTACAATAGCATTGGTAGCTCTTTTCAACTTAGCCGCCGAAACCATTTTCATGGCCTTGGTGA
>JAQBNY010000011.1 GCA_028288315.1 Mucilaginibacter sp. | reverse complement strand
TGGGGGCAGATGTAAAAGGCGGCAAACAAACGGTGGCAAATGCTTTTGTACAATTAAAAAATTACCAGAAAGATCATGGACTGATATCACCGGCAATGCCTTTTGAAATACTCATCACTAACCGCCTTACAGAAAAAGATACCGCTAAATGGGTTACCAAGTTGTACTGGCCAATTTTTTAAAACCGGTTTATTTGTTTATTAGTATCAGCTTACCTTCGTAAGTTGCAACTATAAAACCTGTGCCTGTGGCTGTTTTAATTTGATGCAAGCCGTTTATTTCCTCGAAGTTTAGTAATGGATTTATCCAATATTCTGGCATAGCCATTTGCTTTGTGCGGACATCATAATGGGTGGTAACCAAGCCCAGTGCATCATATTTACCTTCGTATGGTACAACGCCCCAAAAGTTACCATTCAGTAAAATATCACCCTGTTTATTATTTAGCGGCATTATTGATCGTATTGGTGCCTGCTGGTATAGGTAAGGCAGCTCTGTAATAGCTTTTGCATGCAGTATATCGCTTATAAAAATACTCCTGAACTGGTTGGCAACTAAACGGCCACTATCGCTCAATTTATCTTTAAATATTTCTTCAGTAGTTTTATCAGCCATTTTCTGGAAGCTTAACCACTCCTTTTTAAGATATGGCAATTCCTGCTCCAGATCATTTTTTGGACGAAACGGGTAATATTTCCCTTTATAAAAATATGACATCACCAGGTCGTTCTTGCCATCATTATCAAAATCATTATTGTAAGCATACAATGGCTGTTGGCCGGTAACATTATACTTATTGTTCTCTCCCCAGTTACCCGCTATCAGGTCGGCTTTGCCATCATTATTTATATCTGTAACAATTTCAGACTGCCACCAACCCTTTGCATCGTCAAGCAGTTGCGACGAAAATTTTACCAGCTTTTTATTCTTTTTCAGAAATATCTGTATCGGCTGCCACTCGGCTGAAACGATAATATCATCGGTGCCATTATGGTCAATATCATTTGCGGAGATATTGGTTATAAACTGTATACCGGTTAATTGAGCAAACTGATTTTGGGGTGCTATGGTAAAAATGCCATCTTTTTTATTTAATAGCACTACTGATGCTGCTGGTGCAGTATAGTTGTTAAACGATACACTGTTGCTCAGGAAAATATCCTTTATGCCGTCGCCATCAAAATCATAAAAAAATATTTTGGACACCAGGTTTTCCACTCTTGGCAGGGCCTTATACTCAAATTGGAAATTACCCTTGTTTATATATAAACGCGGTTGCATGCGCTTACCAACTTCTATAAAAGGATGGTTTGCACTCAGTACTACCAGGTCTGGCAGGCCATCATTATTTACATCAGCCCATTGTGCTTCTGTATCGCCATACTCTTTAAACGCTTCAAAACCCTTTACGGAAACTTTCTTGAACTCACCACTTTTTGATCCGGCTAAAATGTACTTTTCTTCGCCTGCAATACTGCCTACATAAATATCGTCAATGCCGTCTTTGTTCACATCCGCTACGGCTACGGCCGGCGTGTGTGGCAAATAAGTGTGCGGCAATAAGTTGTAATAGTTAAAATCGGGCGTTTCAAAGGTTTGTAAAGTAGCCAATACCTTAGCTTTTACAGGTATGCTGTTAAACTGCTTATCAAAATTAATATAGCTTGCAATTAATGCGGCAACATCTGTTGCGGTTTTAGCTTCAGTGTTATTGTATGTAATAACCGACTTTTTATTTAAGCTTAAGTTTTTAATTACCTGGTATGAATTATCTGGCCAAAGCACCATTAGTTCAACAGGTTTATCGCCGGGTAAAAATGTAAATATCAAATTATTACCCTGTGTACTTTCATAAGCCGTGCTGGTTTGTATCTCCTGATGATCTACCTGTTTTTGCGAGCGCATAAACAGTTTTGTGCCAATCCCATCCGGATTGGCTTTAGTATATTTTACGCTCACCTTAATAAAAGCAGGTTTTTTATCGCCGCTCTTTTCCATTGTCAGGTTTTGGTAGATATAGGCAGGCTCATCCATGTTATTGGTAACTAGTTCCAAGTCTCCGTCATTATCCAAATCTACAGCTACTGAGCCTGCAGATATAGATGCTTTTTGCATATCGTTCCCTGCAGATACATCATTAAATTTCAATTCATCTGCGCCGTGATACAGGTAATTGTGCACATCGCCGTTGGGCATTAAATTGATCTTTTCGCGGTCAAAAAAGCGACTGCTTTTAAAATCTTTAATTGTATTAGGGTCACCCAAAAATTTTAGGTAGTCCATATCATTCAGGCGTTTTTTTATTCCGTTGGAGAAAAACATATCCTTGCGCCCATCCATGTCAAAATCATGCACCAATGGCGACCATGTCCAATCAGTTGCAGACATACCTGAATACAGACTTATATCAACAAACTTTTTACCGTTACCTACATTCAGCTGCAGGGAGTTTTTGGAATATTGATAATAGTACCCGGCGTTTACCTCCTGGTTATAAATATCAAGAGGTTCATCGTTAATAGTTGATTTTAGCGCCTTTATTTCTTCGGGCAACATATCAGTACTAATTACATCCAAATGGCCATCTTTATTCACATCGCTCAAAGCATTACCCATAGAGAACAAGCTGGTATGCCCGAAGGCGCTTTTCAACTCCTCTTTAAAAGTGCCGTTTTGCTGATTAATGTAATAGTAATCCTGCTCAAAAAAGTCGTTACTAACGTAAATATCGTCCCAACCGTCGTTATTTAAATCGCCTACGCTTACACCTAAACCGTAACCTATTGGAGCCGAGTAAATACCCGAACCCGCTGTTACATCAGTAAACTTGCCGCCATCATTTCTAAACAGATGATCGCCTGCATCATGGCTAACCTTAAAACGTTGTGTGGAGTCGCCATAAGTATCATTACTATGCACAGATGAGGTAAGCAGGAACATATCCAGATCGCCATCTTTATCATAATCAAAAAAAGATGCCTGTGTTGAGAAACCTGAAAAATCCAACCCGTATTTAGCGGCCGATTCTGTAAAGGTCATGTCGCCATTGTTGATGTACAGCTGATTTTTACCCTTAAAATTTTTGAAGTTTGCAACCACGCAAACATATATATCCTTTAATCCGTCGCCGTTAATGTCTACCACAGTTACTCCGGTTTTCCAGCTGCCGGTACCAGCCAAGCCTGCCTCAGCGGTAACATCTTCAAACTTAAGTCCGCCTTTGTTAAGATATAATTTATTGGGGCCCTGGTTAGATGCAAAGTAAAGATCTTCCAGTCCGTCGTTATTAAAATCGGCTGATGCCAAACCTGCCCCGTTATAAAAATAGAGGTAGTCCAATATATTCACCGAATCTGATTCGGGATTCTTGTTCACAAAATCAACATGGCTCTTCTCAACGGGTAATAATTTAAAAATACCATCGCCTGCATTTTTGGTTTTGCATGAGCTTAAAAGAATGAGTGCCGCCATAAAAAACAGGCAACCGAATGTAAATGATCTGTATAAATTAGCTTTCAGCATACCTGGCCTAACGTAATTTGTAAGCTTTAAGCTTATCATCATTAATACCGAATAAATAATATTTTGCTCCCTGGCTATTTTTTATCATTAGCGAAGAACGGACTTGCCCGGTCAGTTTTATACCACTTTGCGCTGGCGAAATATACGTAAAACCGCTTTTAGTATACTTATAAATTTGTCCATAACTTGCATCTAAACGGCCAACCTCAGGCTTAAAACCATAAAAGTTGCCGCCAAGCATTATTGCCGGCACACCGCTGTTATCAATATCATCAACCAAAATGGTGCTTATGTTTGATAACTGCGCATTATAAGGGAATGGCTTTATTGTAAACTTCCCCCCATCATTAATAAACACGGCAGATGCCAGGTAATTCATTTCATGTACTTCGGCACCTTGCAGGGCTTCGTCATTAAATATCTCGCTAAATTGCTTGCCTGCATAATCGGTATATTTCAAATACTTCTTTTTAAGCAATGGCATTTGGCCCACCAGATCGGGCTTCATGTGAAATACATAAGGGATGTGGTCTGTTTTGTACATAGATGTAACACATTCCTTAGTACCATTATTGTCAAAATCTTTGATATATATCTTCATCGGCTCATCGGCAGTAGCCCTAAATTTTGAGTTAAGGCCAATATTACCTGCAAGTATATCTGGTTTGCCATCGCCGTTTATATCTGCAACTTGCAGGCTACCCCACCATCCTTTGTAATTATCCAGCTGCCTGTCTTGCGTAAACGTACCTTTATTGTTCTTAAATATTTTTATGCCCATCCAGTTACCGGCAACAATCAGGTCGGGATAGCCATTATTATCAATGTCTGCCCATTGGGCGGATGTTACCATACCCAACTTATTATCACCTAAAACTTTTTTAGATGCATCAGTAAAATTGCCTTTTCCATCATTATGCATCACATATGATTCCGGCGAGACACCATAAGTACCCGGTACACTGCGCCCACCAACAAACAAATCAAGATGGCCATCTTTATCATAATCAGCTGCAATTATTACCGATGCATTTACCGGAGCATGTATTACCTTTTGCGCATTGCGATGCAGGTTACCCTTGCCATCATTTTCATAAAATCTTGGGAAATATACAGGCGTGCCAGCCTCATCCTCGTTACCGCCAACCCCAATTATCAGGTCCTCGTCTCCATCGCCGTCAAAATCGCCAAACACTGCTCCTGCGTTTTCAAGATAGGTTTGCGTTTGCAGATCCTGCGGTATATACCGCTTAAACCTGCCGCCCTTTTGTTGAACGTATATGGCTGCCGGACTATCTTTTGAACTGCCAAAGTAAAAATCTGTTAAACCATCTTTATTAATATCGCCTTTAGCCATGTATGGGTTATCTGTTGATAACATTTGCAACATCAGGCGCTCATTATCAAAATCTATAAATCCATTTTCGGTATGCTTTGGTACCGAATCAAACAGGGTTTTGGTAGCCTCAACAAACAAAGGTTTAATTAGCGGTTTAGCAAAGTTGTATATTTGGTTAGCATTCTCAATTTTATAGGTATAAACCTTATTTGCCGGCAGATTTTTAGCAACCTCATATTTACCTCCCGGCCAAATAATCTGTAATGAATCTACCTGTTTTACTTTGCCTAATCCAATAGTTACAAGGTTTGGTGATGTGCTGCTTTGAAAGCCGCGTGTAGGCTGGTGGTAGTACGTATATGATGCTCCTTTAGCAAATGCTTTTATAGTTGTGCCTACACCAAAGCGGTTCTGATCGTTACCTTGTAATTTTAACTGGATATAATTATTACCCAGCTTTTCTGCATTACACTTATATACAAACAAAGGCATGTTAACATTATTCACTATCAGATCATTATCGCCATCACCATCCAAATCACCGTAAACAGCGCCGTTACTGAACGAAGGCTGATCTAAACCAAATTCTTTTACCTTATTTGTAAAGGTAAGATCATGATTGTTTAAGAACGCATAGTTTACCAATGGCGTTGAAACCATCTTATCGGTAAAGTTCTTATAATCAAACTTCTTCTTTTCGGCAATCTTCTCCATATTATCCCGGTTGCCTAAAAATTCAATATAATCCTGATCGGTAAGGTCTTTATATATGCCGTTAGATACAAAAATATCTTTCCAGCCGTCGTTATCCATATCAAAAAATAGCGCGCCCCAGCTCCAGTCAGTTGCACCAACACCCGCTTTAAAGGCCACTTCAGAAAAAGTGCCATCGCCATTGTTTAGCTGCAGGCAGTTTTGCATGTACTGGTTAAAATAACCATCATGCTGTTTTAGTTTTATCACGTCGAATGATTCAAACGCGGTCATTTGCTTTAAACGCTTATCGCCCTCGGGCAGCATTTCGGTAGTAAAAATATCCAGGTTCCCGTCGTTGTTAATGTCGGCAATATCCGATCCCATTGAGGCCAGGCTCAGGTGGCCGGTCTCTTCTTGTATATCTTCTTTAAATGTTCCGTTCTTTTGGTTAATGTATAAGTAATCGCGTTCAAAAAAATCATTGGATACATAAATATCCGGGTAACCATCATTGTTAATATCAGCTACTGATACGCCCAGCCCAAAGCCAATATCACTTGAAAATATACCCGCTTCTTTGGTTACATTTGTGAAGTGGCCGCCATCATTACGGTATAAATGCGCACCTCCCAATTCATCAACTACCGCACGCAGGTTCTTGCTAAAATCAAATGAACCTATTGGCCTAAAGGAATTGTTCAGAATAAAGCAATCCAGATCGCCGTCATTATCATAATCAAAAAATATCGATTGTGTTGATAACCCGTTGTCAACAAGGCCGTATTTCGCGGCTTCTTCTTTAAAAGTACCATTCTTTTGATTGATGAATAGTTCGTTGCCCTTTCTATCAATGATGTTACCACTATGGCAAACGTAAATATCCAGCCAGCCATCTCCGTTAATATCAACCATGGTAACCCCGGTGCTCCAGAATTTGGTGCCTTTTACTCCTGCTTTATTGGTAATGTCATCAAATTTCCAGTTACCCTTGTTTAGATATAGCTTGTTGCCGCCCTGGTTTGATGTTAGGTAAATATCATTCAACCCATCGTTATTAATATCGCCTATAGCAACACCTCCACCATTGTAGTAATTACGAAACGTAAATACATTGGTTTTGTCCTGCTCATTTAGCTTATTAATAAAATTAATACCTAACTCATTATTAGCTTGTATGGAAAACAACGGATTTTCAACGCCATTTTTTTTACAGGATACTAAACCGGCTAAAACAAAAATTAAAGGAAAAAGAGATATTTTTTTAAACATTGCAAGGTGCAGAAAAAACAAACGTAGCGAATTTCTTCGCTACGTTTAAAATCAAATATACTAATTTACTCGTTTCTAAAATTAATAACCCGCGTTTTGTTTTAAGTTCGGGTTAGTATCAACCGCACGCTGTGGAATTGGGTAAATGGTGCGTGTTTTATCAGTTGCATTAGGGCGCTGATCAACCGGATCGTTAAATTTCTCAAAACGGATAAGGTCATTCCTTCTCCAGCCTTCCCAGTATAACTCACGGCCGCGTTCTGCAAGCATTGCTGCAGCATCAACACTACCCAGAGGTGTTGCACCACGTGGAGTACGAATAGTGTTTACAATTGACACTGCAGTTTGACCAAGCGGATCAGTACCGCCACGCATAATTGCTTCAGCTTTTTCTAACATAACGTCTGCATAACGCAAAAATACGTAATCGTTATCTGAGTTGTCATCATTAACAGTACCATCTGCTGATGGTTGTGGGAAGTACTTAAATACACGGATACCCTGAGCTTCTGTAGAGAAGTTTAAGTTAACATCCGGAGTGAAAATAAGTGGCTGTTTACTACGTTGCGTTAACGCGACACCACCCGGACCATATTGCTGCCCAATTGCAAAACCTGCTCTTAAACCAATTAAATTGGTTAAGCCCGGATAGGCAACGCCACGGCGCTCATCTGTTGCCTCAAATGAATTATAAAAATCGGCAAGAGTTGTAAAGCCATTCCAGCCACCTGGTGTTTGGTTGTAGTGTAGGCCCATTCTCCAACGGTTTTTAGCCGATGCTGGTGCGCTGACTGTAGTATTGTAAATCCCAAAGATGTTACCTTTAGATTGCTGAGTGTTATCCCATGCAAAATCCTGAAAGTACTTACCGGCGGGCTCTAATGTATAACCGGCAGCAGTAATTTTGTTAGCATACTCAATTACTTTATCCATATCAGCTTTAGCAAATGTAAACGGACCGCCAACTGTTGCAGCATTGTAAACGGCTCTGTTCAAATATACTTTTGCCAAAAGCGCCTGTGCCGCCGCTTTATTTGCCACACCAATATTAGCAGAGGTAGCCGGAAGGTTAGCCTCAGCAAATTCCAGATCTTTTATAATAAAATCTGTAGCTTCTGGGCGGGTCATAACCGTTGGGATAGATGACGTTGGAGCATCAGGATCACGGAATGGCTGCTGCCCGAATAAGTCAACCACCTGGAACATAAAGTAAGCACGTAAAAAACTTGCCTGCGCTTTAATGCTATTATCAGTTGCTTTGCTAATAACTTGTGTTGCACGAAACACACCAATATTTAATTGGTCCCAGGTATCATTAATTTGTTGGTGAGTTGCCGTCCAGGTATGTGTATGCAATTTACGCCATGTACCAAAATCTCCCCAGTCGGTACCGCGGGTTGGGCCCATCATTTCATCTGTAGGATGTTCTTGTAAGGCATAAGTGTTGGCCTGGTCTGTTTGCCCGTATAATTGTGAGTAAACACCACCCAGCTCTGCGGAGCCAGCGCTATTACCGTATAAAGATCTTGATCCGTAAAGTTTTTCATCCAATTTTGCGCAGCCTGTGGCAGCTATACAAACTATAGTGAATATAGCCGTACGTGAAATATTTTTTTTCATTTTCATAATATTAAAAACTTGCGTTTACGCCTAATGTGAATATTCGTGCCTTTGGATAAGAAGTATAATCTATACCGCGTGAAGCCACGTCATTTCTTTGTTTATCTGTGTTAACTTCAGGATCCAAACCACTGTAATTTGTAATCAGGAACAGGTTTTGGCCTGTAAGCGATACCCTCAGCGATTTAAATGCGCTGTTTTGCAGTCCGAAAGTGTAGCCTAATGTTGCGTTACTTAATCTTAAGAAATCGCCTTTCTCCAAGAAACGGGTTGATACCTCGCCGGAGTTAAGTGGGTTTTCATTAGATGCAGCAACTGCTTTAGTTACGTTACGACCGCTTACAAGGTTGCCTTTGTAAAAGAATGCATTGGCGGTATTGTTGTAAATATAAAAACCTGTTGCCCCATTCAAGAAGAAACTCAAACTAAATTTCTTATACGTAAAGTTGTTGGTTAACCCTGCTGTAAACTTAGGGTTCGGGCTTCCCTGTAACGAAGAAACGTCAACTCCTTGAGGATATATAGCAAAGCCATTAGCATCCAGGCCCGCATAATTTGGAACATTGAAAGTATACAATGGTACACCATTGGTAATAAGCTGTGAATAAGCACCCGATAAGCCTTGTCCATTAATATTACCTGTTACTATGTAATTTTTGAAGTTTTTAAGCGTGTTTTTTATAAAGGTCATGTTGTAAGATATATCCCATGTAAATGATGGTCCTTGCACCGCGGCAAAGTTCAAACCAAATTCAAGACCCTTGTTTATTACGTCACCATCCAGGTTCCTGTATATTCTTGAAGAGAAGGTTGGCTGAGCAATATCCTGGAAGAACAACAGATCTTTGATTGATTTATTAAAGTAATCAACCGAACCCGTTAACCGGTTTTTTAATATGGCGAAATCAATACCTGCGCCTACAGTTGTATTAGTTTGCCATTTCAAATCAGGATTAGCCTGATATGCCGGTGCAACATTGACGACGCCAGAGCTGTTAGGAAAATTTTGCTGCGTCTGAACTGGCAAAGAGGCGTAAGACGGAATTTCCTGATTACCGGTTTGACCGTAGTTTAACCTCAGGCTTAAATCATCAAAAAATCCTCCTTTAGGCATAAAGCTTTCGCTTGTGATACGCCATTTTGCTGCCAGGGCAGGGAAATTACCATACTTATTATTTGCTCCGAAACGAGATGAACCATCTCTTCTGATAGTACCTGTAATGATGTAACGATCTTTGTATGAGTAATTAACACGTGCAAAATACGATTGCAATTTGTATGTTGAGGTATCACCTACCGGGTAAGGCAAATGTGTTTTAAAATCATTATAATCTTTAACTAACACACCGGCTGTAGAAGTGCCAAAACCAAATTCCTGACGGTTGGCGAACTTAAAAGTTTGATATGAATAACCTACTAAGGCTGTCAAAGAACTGTTATCGCTCCATTTTTTATCGTAATTTAAGGTATGTTCTGTAGTATAATTAGTTAAATTGTTATACTGATAGATAGCGGTACCATTAACTGTTGGCGAAGGATAGTTTTGTTGTCTAATACCAATTGCATCTGTGAAACCAACTATTTTAGGGTCGTAAAAGGTTTTTCTTAATCCCCTTGATATATCGGCACCAAAGTTACCTTTGTAAGAAAGGCCCTCAAATAACCTT
The DNA here is from genome assembly GCA_028288315.1 of Mucilaginibacter sp. Taxonomy (GTDB): domain Bacteria; phylum Bacteroidota; class Bacteroidia; order Sphingobacteriales; family Sphingobacteriaceae; genus Mucilaginibacter. The sequence goes on along the minus strand of JAQBNY010000011.1, from coordinate 748 downwards.
AATGTAAGGGTCAAATTATTTAAGTATCTGTTGATATTATCCCTGTCATCAATTTGATTTAATAAGGAAACAGGGTTCCTGAAACCAACACCAATAGGATAGCCATTAACATCATAACCATTTAAGCTGAAATATCTGCCTTGGTCGTCAAAAACAGGCGCTGTTGGGTTTAATTGAATTGCAGCACCAATTAAGCTTCCGGCAAACCCGGCATTGTTGGTAATTGGGGCAAACTGGTCTTTTACGTTTGAATAAGTTGATTGCAAATCAAACTTTAATCTTTCATCAAAGAATGACTTTGAAGCATTAATACGTGCGTTTAAACGTTTTAGTCCGGAATTTTTTACTATTCCCTCTTGGTTATCATAACCTAAAGAAGCACGGTAGTTGGCCGTATTGCTTGCACCACCAAAACCAAGATTATAGTTTTGTGATAAAGCACTACGGAAAATTTGTTTTTGCCAATCGGTATTGGCACCATAATCTATACCACCCTGAGCTACGGTACCAGCATTAGCGCCAACACTTTTAACAGCTGCTAAAAACGCGTCGCGGCCAAGCACATCATAAGTTTTAGCTGCATTTGCAAGACTTGTATTTGCAGAAAATTGAATACCCTGCCCTTTACGGCCTTTACGGGTTGTAATTAAAATTACACCATTTGCACCACGTGCACCGTATATAGCAGCTGATGATGCATCTTTTAACACCGAAATGTTTTCGATATCTGCAGGATTTATAAATGCCA
>JAQBNY010000008.1 GCA_028288315.1 Mucilaginibacter sp. | reverse complement strand
GCATTTCTTTTGCAATCCGGTGCCTTATCTTCTCTTTTAATTCATCCAGGTTGGGATGATAATCTTCACTCAATGCTACCTGTATAACGGCTTCGCTTGGCTGCGCCATCCATAAAAATACAGGATTTAGAGAGAATAGGTTAGGGTGTGTACCCACATAAGCCGAACTTATGGCAACGTTGTCTTTGCCAGTGATGCCTTTTATAGCTTCAATTGCATGGAGCGTCTTTTCTTCGGTGCGTTCTATGCGGGTACCTTCAGCAGCGCGTAGCCGTACCTGGAACTGACTGCCATTTACTTTTGGTAATACATCGCGCCCAATACTGGTCATCATTAAGCCGGCTGCCAGTATGGTAAGAAGCAGGTAACCAATTACAATAGGCTTGCGCATAGGCATAAGGCGGTCAATAAAGCGCATGTAGCGCTGTCTTATCTTTTCAAAGAAGCTAACTTTCCCGTCATGATTACTGTCTCCGTGCTCAACTAAAGCTTGTTTTTGTGCCCAGGGATTGTGCTCGCTATCTGCATCAAATCCAGCTGCTTTAAACTCTTCAGCATCGGTCATTTCCTGGCCGTCTGGTTTTTTATGATGCTTAACCTTCATTATCCAGTTGGCCATTACCGGTACAAAGGTTTGTGCCAAAAAGTATGATATGATCATGCTGAAACTAATTGCCAATGCCAGCGGCAGGAACAATGATCCGGGTATGCCGCCCATGGTAAATGCCGGTGCAAACACAGCCAAAATACAAAACAATATAAGCAGCTTAGGGAAAGCGATTTCTTTACAGGCATCCCAAATGGCCAGGGCCTTTGGCTTACCCATATCAAAATGCTGGTGTATATTTTCAATGGTTACCGTACTTTCATCAACCAGGATACCAATGGCCAGCGCCAGGCCGCTCAGTGTCATAATATTGATAGTTTGCCCAAACAGGGTTAGGAACAGTACCGATGATATGACTGCTATGGGTATGGTTAATATTACAATGCAAGCGCCCCTTACGTCACCTAAAAACAATAATACCATTAAGCCGGTAAGTAAAGCACCAATGGCACCTTCTGTAAGTAAGCTTTTTACCGAGTTAATTACATAGGTAGATTGGTCGAACTCGTAGCTGATCTTAACATCATCAGGCAGTTGCGCCTGTATTTTTGGGATGGCGCTTTTTAATTTCTGCACCACTTCCCATGTAGATGCATCGGCATTTTTTGCTATGCTGAGGTATACTGATCTTTTGCCGTTAACCAAACCGTAACCTGCGGTAACATCGGCACCATCCTCAACACTGGCAACATCTTTCAAGTAAAGGTTTTGCACTCCGCCTTTAAATAATGGAATGGTTTCAAAATCTTTAATGGTATGTTCGGTTGTATTGGTTGGGGTAATATAATTTTTATCGCCTATGCGTACGTTACCCGATGGCGCGGTAAGATTGTTCACCCTTAAAGCCTCAACCAACTGATCGATAGTTAAGTTATGGGAGCGCATCATACTCGGATCAGCCTTTATTACTACAGTACGGATGTTACCGCCAAATGGCGAGGGTGTAACAAGGCCGGGTATTTGAGTAAAGGAAGACCTTACATATACGTTAGCCATATCAAGCAATTCGTTATTGCTCCGGGTTTTACTGCTTAATATAAGCTGGCCAACCGGCAATGTAGATGCATCAAACCGAATAATAAAAGGCGGGTTAGACCCTGGCGGAAAAATAGCCTGGATCCTGTTGGCAAACGCGCTTACCTCTGCTGCTGCCTGCGCCATATTGGTGCCCGGATAAAAGTTTATCTTCATCAGGGTTAGGCCCTGTATATTTTTTGACTCAATACTTTTTACACCATTTACAAACAGCAATATATTTATATACTGCTTACTAAACATGGCCTCCATTTGATTTGGAGTATAGCCCGAAAAAGGATGCGAAAGATAGATAACCGGCAGATCGAGCTTTGGAAAAATATCAACCTTTATAGTTGTTGCAGACTTTATCCCGAAGAACAGTAAGCCGGCAACCAATACCATTATTGTAATAGGTTTACGTAACGCAAAACGAATTAAATTCATTATTATAGATTAAAGTTCATTTATAAATAGATTGAAATTGCCCGCTGCCGCTGCTTTTAGCAGTAACGCCTGCCATACATTATTGTAGGCAATGTCCCGGTCTGTTTCGGCGCGTATCAAAGCATACCGGGCCTGCGTTACATCAACAAGATTAGAGAGTCCGGTTTTGTACATTACTGATTTTTGTATCCAGGCATCTGATGCTGCTTTTATTTGCATCGGTACCTCGCGATAGTTGGATAAAGCATTCTTAATTCTGGTATCTGACAGGTTTAGCTGAGCATTCAGTTCCAGCTTGGTTTGATTGTATTCATCCTGCAAGCCCTGGCTAATGTACCGCTGAGATTTAACCTGTTGAGATATCCTTAACGGCTGAGTTAAGTTCCAGCTTACACCTATACCTATTAAATAGTTAGATCGGGTTGGCGTAATGCCGTCGGCATAGTTGCTTGAATAAGCGGTTTGGTCTGCACCGTAAGTACTGTTAAACCCCGAGCCTCTTGTTTGGAAAACACCTACCAGAGAAAACACCGGGTAATTAAAAGTTTTATAATATGCCGTTTGCCTGTTGCTTACATCTATCCGGCTTTGGTAGTAGTTTAATATTGGGTGATTGTTTATTACATCAGGCGATTGGGTAGCATTAATATCAGCCGGTACTCGCGCTATAAACAAGCTATCTAATATAAAATTGTAATTATCGGTACCAATAAGTACGGCAAGATCTTTTGCTTGTTGCTGCTCGGCATCAAGCGCCTGGGTAAGCATTATTTTTGCGCTGGATATTTCGGCATTCGCTTGTGATGAATCAACACCGGGTATCAGGCCGCCCTTTGCCCTTGAAATAACAACCTGCCTGAAAGTATCGGCCCTGCTTAAATTTTTACGGTATGATGCAGTAAGCCTTTGCGATGCCAGTAAATTTAAATAGGCTGCAGAAACCCTTACCTTTTGCTGGAAGATCTCCTGCTGCCAATCGCTACTATCGCGGGTGGCTGCCGCTTGTGCTGTTTTAACTTTTTCTTTGGCTCGGCCAAAAGCAAAAAAGTCCCAGTTAACGTTAGTAAGATAAAGCGAGCCAAAAGCAGCATTCCAGTTTTGGTTACTAAGTGCAAGACCAGACGAAGCTACAGCTCCGCCAAAAGCATAAAGCGGGCCATTTTGGCCATTTATTGTGCCATAAACTTGCTGCGCACCAATATTTAGGTTAGGCAGATAATCGCGCTTGGCTTGTGTTACACTTGCTTTTGAGGCCTTGGCGTAATTGGCCTTGGCTTTTACTATACCATAGTTATCAACGGCTTGTTGTATGGCATCTTTTAGAGTAAGTTTTTGTTGTGCCTGAGCACTATCTGCAATAAGTAAAACAGATAAATAAAGTAGCGGTTGTAGTATTTTCATTTAGAACCCCAAATTTGCGGTCACCGATGTAGTGATCCGTTAAGCAAGACTACTACAATATTTTGAAGCAAATTTGAAGTATTTATACTAAATTGGCATTTGTATTAAGTTTTTGACAGTTAAATTACGCAAGCGCTGTATTTTCATTAAAAACAATTTCCACATTTTCTTCAGGCTCTTCAATAACCTCCCGCACTTTCGCAAAATTTACCTGCAAAATGTGCAACCCATTTGCAAAAGTGTAAGAAACTTTAAAATTGTTAACGGTACAAATTTGTTTTACAATTGACAGCCCTAACCCAATGCTATCTGCAGACTGGTTACTTTTTTTGAATCTGCGGAACAGTAGTTCAGGTTCAATCTCAGGCGGAAGGCCGGTGTTTTTGATGATAAGCGAATTACTGGTTAATGTTACATCAATGTTCCCATTATCTATATTGTATCTTATGGCGTTACTTATTAAGTTGGTTACCAATATTTCGGCTAATACAGAGTGAATTTGAAGTGATACCTTATTATTAATATTGGTAGTTATGCACAGGTTCTTCATCTGTATCCAGTTCTCAAAAGAGGCAAGTACTTCTTTAGTTATCAGGCAAAACCTGATACTTTCACTGGCCTCAAACTCAAAATTATCAAGCTTGGTAAGCAGCAGCAGGGAACGGTTTATCCTTACTAGTTTTTCAACCGCGTTTTGCATATCATCAATTAATACGGCCTGGTTTTCGCTTATGCTGGTTTCCGATAATAGTTCCAGCTTGCTGCGGATAACAGCCAGCGGAGTTTGCACTTCGTGCGATGCATTTTCGCTAAATTCTTTTACGCGCGAATAATCTTCCAATGCTATATCGGTCATCTTCTTTAAAAAGAAGTTAAGTTGCTTAAACTCCGTGGTGCTGGTAAGGGGTAGCGTAATTTTTTCTTTCTGTCTTAAGCTAAAGGCTTGTATTATCTCAAGCGTTTTTTGAAAGGGCGATAGTACGTATCGCGAAATAAGTCTGCCGGAAATTGCTACCAATCCGATGATCAATATCATTTTCCATACCAGAGCCCGCATCATACCCTGAATGATTAGTTCGCCACGTGTAACATAGTTATAGGTTGATACGCTGTAAATCAAATTATTGATCTTATAATAAGATACCACATCAAGGCGGCACTCGTCGCGCTTTAACTCGGTATTATAAAACCGATAAGTGCTTGCTTTGGTATTTTGAGCAGGCATGGCGCTGATTTGTTTTATAGCGATGGGTCTGTCCAATAAATATTTATGCGGCGGGATGCCTGCTTTTAGCTGTTCAGCCACTTTGTTGTTCACATCCTGCAGGCGGGTAATTTCTGCAGAGCGTATGTTATCTCTAATGCTGCGGTATGATATAACCATACTAATGGGTGTTACCAAAAACACCACACCAACCAACCACAACGTTAACTTGTCAACTAATTTCATATCTCTGTTTCGGTGGATTTAAACCTGTAACCTAAACCGTAAATTGTATCTATATAATCTACGCCGTTAATTAAGCTGATCTTTTTACGCAGATTTTTAACATGCTGGTACACAAAATCTAGGTTGGCTAAATTGTCAGTATAATCTCCCCAAAGGTGGGCCGCAATAGCCTGGCGTGAAAGTACCCTGTTTTTATTTACCATAAAATACATTAGTAATTCAAATTCCTTGCGGGTGATATCTAATAGCTGGTTATTAATAAAAGCCTCAAAAGTATCGGTGTTCAGACTTATCTCATTGAACGTTATTATATTGCTGTTATTACCATTCAAGCTTTTACGGCGATAAATGGCACGTAAGCGGGCATGCAGTTCAGATAAGTGGAAGGGTTTGGTTAGGTAATCATCGGCACCGCCTTCAAGGCCTATTATTTTATCGTCTAAAGCCTCTTTAGCTGATATAATAAGTACGCCGCTCTTTATATTTTCCGTCTTAATAAATTTAAGCACATCAAGTCCATTACCATCAGGCAGCATAATATCAAGCAGAATGCAATCGTAAGAAAAAGAAAGTAGCTTATCCTTTGCTTCTTCAACCGTATCGACTAATTCACAAATATAACCGGCAAGTGTAAGAAAATCATTGATGCTCTTCGCCAGTTCCTTATTGTCCTCTAAGGCAAGTACTTTCATACGTCAAATATAAAACGCAATTCTGTATCAATTTTGAAACATTTATTATTGTTATGGCAAGATGACACTTAATGATGATTTTCATTACTGTTAGGCTTGCGCTGGAAACTCCAAACCAGATAGATCAATGCCGGTAAAATGAAAAGGCTGCCTATTAATAAAGCCATACCAAGCGCTTCAATAGTTTTATCGGCGCCCCTGTCACCAATGAGCGAAAGATAGCCGCCGTTTTTTAGGATAACTATATTGGGATAATGCTTATAGGTAGTAGTTAGCAATATCATGGTAACCTGAAAACCAGCCAATACACGTATAATATATTGTTTGCCCTTATATATCAAATACCAAAGTATGATAAGTGAAATGCTTGCCGCGCTTACAGCGGTTATACCAATTATGTTGCCGAACACCCATTGCACCAGTGGAATATGTTCTGTTATTGATGCTATAAAAACAGCAGCACCAGCCATTACCGCGGCAACGTTCATGATCCGGGCTTTGCGGATAAAGCTTTTGCGTTCTGCTTCGTCATTGGCTTCGCCTATTAAGTATATAGCAGCTAAAAACCCGCAAAGCGCCACGGTGAAAAAACCTATAGCAACAGAGAACCAATTTAGCCAGCTATATACATAAGCAGCCATAAAAGTATTAGCCTGCGGATCTATCCGGCCTGATACAGCACTGCCTGCTATAATACCCAGAAACAGGGGGGTTATAAAGCTGGAATAAACAAATATCTTGTTATACACCTTCTGCATATCATCAATCACAGCATCATAATTTCTGAAGGTTAGGGCGGTACCCCGGGCAATAATCCCCATCAGCATAATAACCAATGGGATATGCAGATAGGTTGACATAGTGGTATAAATAACCGGAAAACCCACAAATAGTATCACTATAGCAATAATAAGCCACATGTGGTTAGCCTCCCATATTGGTCCAATGGCGTTGTACATAATACGGCGGGTACGCGATTTATTGTTCTTTGATGTAAACATCTCAATAATGCCTGCGCCAAAATCGGCACCACCCATTACCAGGTAAAGCAACAGCGCCAGCCATAAGAATAGTATCACAACATAAAGCATCAACATATATTAATTTTTAGCGTGCACGGGTTTAGTGGTATCGTAAATTTGGGGCACCATTCTTATTTGCCTGTAAAGCAGGAATATAACCACAATGCTTAAAGTTAAATAAACGGCAGTGAAAAGGTAAAAGGAGTAGCCAATACCGGGCATAGGTGTTACGGCATCTTTAGTGCGCATAATGCCTTGTATGATCCAGGGTTGGCGGCCAACTTCGGTTACTGTCCACCCGGCTTCAACAGCAATAAAGCCAATAGGTGTGGCTGCTATAAATAACCGCAAAAACCAATCTTTATTAAACCAATCTCGTTTTTTAATGAGCGCTATAAAATAAACAACGCCTATTGTCATCATTAGCATACCTAATGCTACCATTAGCTGAAAGGAGTAATGGGTAACAGCCACTGGCGGTTGGTCTTTTTCAGGGATTTGATCCAGGCCCGTTACGGGCGTTTTAAAATTATCATGCACCATAAAGCTTAGCAGGCCGGGCAGTTCAAGCGCATAGTTTACCTTTTTGTTTTTAACATCGGGGATACCGCCAATTATTAAAGGTGAATATTCTTCCGTTTTAAAATGCGCCTCCATAGCCGCCAGCTTGGCCGGCTGCCTTTTGGCTACCATTTTGGCAGATATATCGCCGCTTAGCGGTTGAAGTACACTGGCTACAACACCAAACACAGCCGCTATTCTGAAAGCTTTTTGATGGAAGTTTATATTCATTTTTCGCAAGATCATGAGCGCATGCACCCCTGCTACAGCAAAGCCGGTAGCAGCAAACGCGGCTATTGACATGTGCAGCGCCTGAGAGAACCACGCCGGGTTAAACATTGCTTTTATAGGGTCAATGTTGGTATACTTGCCATTTACAAAATCAAACCCGGTAGGGCTATTCATCCAGCTATTGGCAGATACTACTAATATCCCGGAGGCTATACCGCTTATGCCTACCACTACACCCGTAAACCAATGGAACCATTTGTTAAACCTGTTCCATCCGTAAAGGTAAAATCCCAACGCTATTGCCTCAATAAAAAAAGCTGTTCCTTCCAACGAAAAGGGCATTCCGAATATAGGGCCTGCATGTTTCATGAAAGTTGGCCAAAGCAGGCCAAGCTCAAAAGAAAGTACAGTGCCTGATACTGCCCCGGTTGCAAAAAAAATAGCCACACCTTTGCTCCAGGCTTTGGTTACATTTTGATAAACCGGGTTATTGGTTTTAAGCCATAAATAATGTGATACCGCCATAAAGAAGGGCATTACCATGCCGATGCAGGAAAATATGATATGAAAGCCCAGGGAGAGCGCCATTTGTGAGCGCGCGGCTAAAAAATTATCCATGGTGCAAGTTACCCACTATGTAGCACTAAGCGAACTTTTTAATTTTTAATAAAGTCATTTTTGATATTTAGAATCAATACAAATTCCAAATAATTAGGCAATCAATATTCTGTGAATAATTCATCGGGGTAACACCATAACCAACGCTCGCCGGGTTGGGCCGAAGCTATTACCGGGTGCTGTGTTTTATGGTAATGCTTGGTCATGTGTTGATGCTCCGACTGGTCGCAGCAAAGCGTTACTCCGCAGGTTTGGCAGGTGCGTAGGTGGAACCAGTCGCTGCCAATTTTAATACATTCTTCGCAAACCAGTTCGTCACTTAGTTTAACCTGGCTAATTGCATTTAAGTGTGCACAAAGAGAGACGTTTGCCATGGTAATTATATGTAGTATCAAATTTAATAAAGAATTGTCAATTACCTATAAAATGTAATTGCTTAAAACATTACCCCGCTAAATTTATTACCATACATATAAGTATGGCATCTTCAAAAACATCAATTTACAGCGCCCTTTTAGCTAATATGTTAATTGCTATTACCAAATTCATAGCAGGAAGCATAAGTAATAGCGGCGCC